>NZ_JBHXWI010000069.1:0-44713 GCF_042671975.1 Rhodococcus sp. NPDC127593
CAACTCGCAGCATGAAACATCAAGCAGTCGAACGTGACCCATACACCACAAACTTGACCCCAAAAACCGGCTACGCCGCTTCTAGGCTTCTAGGCGGAGTCGGCGACAGTGAGCTGCCTGGCGCAGCGGATCTTCGGGTCGACGTGTGACCGTCCCCGCAGTGTGCCCGAAAGTCCGATTTCCCGTAGGCCGCCGCTCGTTCCCGCGGAGCGCGCCTGTTCCCTGCATCGACGTCCAATTGATCGCATAAGGGTGAGACGAGGTGCTGCTGCATGTGGCGGCAGCGTGGCGCTGGGTCGCTCAGGGCAGCAGGCGGTCGATCTCGAATGCCAGGCAGAGCTCGGCGACATCTTTTGGCCGTGACAGCGACTTGCCGGTCCACTCTTCGATGCGGTGGAGTCGATGCCGGACAGTGTTCGGATGGCAGTAGATCTTCGCAGCGGTCTCGTTCGCTGAACCGCCGGCATCGAGCCATGCTGCGAAGGTGTCCACCAGAATCTGGCGCTCCTCGGGTGGCAGGTGATCGATCGGTCCGAGCACGGACTTCCCGATCCGTTTCATGGCCTCGGGTGCACTGACGGCGGCGAAAGCTAGCGGAGATCCGTCGAAGACCGTGATCAAGGAGTCGCCGGACGGTCTCTCGCCGATGGCTATCCGGGCGAGTCGGAGTGCTTCGCTGGTCTCGCTGAGGTCGTCGAACTGCGGGCTGATGCCGACGCGCGAGGAGGCAGCGGTGTCGAGGACATCGATCAGCTCGCGGAGGATGTCGG
Organism: Rhodococcus sp. NPDC127593; assembly: GCF_042671975.1. NCBI lineage: Bacteria > Bacillati > Actinomycetota > Actinomycetes > Mycobacteriales > Nocardiaceae > Rhodococcus > Rhodococcus sp. NPDC127593. The sequence continues at coordinate 771 of NZ_JBHXWI010000069.1, forward strand.
GGCGACGGAGGAAGACGATTCCGACCTGTTGGTCGGGCAGCAGTCGCCACGCTGAGCGGATGTCGCGGACGTCGAGCTTGCTTGCGATTTCGGGTAGGCCGAGTTTGCCGATGGCGGGAACCTGGGCTGCTACGACGACATACGGGCCAGCCGTCGGCAATCGCAGGAGGTCGGCTGTCTCCCACAGGCTCTGTATGTTGGTGATGCGGCGGAACAACAACGCTTCCACCAGCGCCGAACGCTCCTCCTCGCGGCGGAGGACCTGAGTCGTTTGTTGGTGCCGGTAGGCGTCGGTCATTGCCTGAGTGAACATGTCCTGGGCGATGAGGATCTGCGAGGTGGCGTTCAGGATCGCGTCGAGCGGTACGTCGCGATTCCTCGCCTCGGTGACCGTATTCTCCCACATGAATCGGAAGCCGATCCGGAATGCCGCCATCACTGCCGGCAGCGGGACCCCAGCCAGTGCCCGGGCTGTCCCGGTTGCTTCCGCTGCGGAGACGTCCATCTCGGTGTCTCCGGCCAGCAAATGAAAGACGAAGGTCAGGTTCGCGGTGCAGCTGCGCTGGATCTCGTCGTTGGTCACGAGGGTGTTCGACCGGTAGTGGTCGATGTCGCGACGGATGACCGAGGCGAGCGCAGCACCGAGCTGGTCGGCACGGGCCAGCATCGCGACGGCGAGTTCGACGATGAGCGGATCGGTCTGTCCCTCCATACGGACACGATAGGCCCGATGAACGCCGGTTGTGAGCGCACACACCGGCGGCCCATCGACGTTGTTCCCGCCACCATCGACTCAGGCTGCGCCGGGAGTCACCCTTGAATTACCGGCAAAACGCCAACAGTCACCGGAGGTTCTCTTGTCCAATCTGAGTCTGAATCTTGTTGTCTCAGCGCGAAACTACCCCGATTCGGTGGCGCTTCGCTGCGATGATCTGGAATTTACCTTCACCGAGTTCGATGCGGCGGCCGCGCGAGTCGCCACCTTTCTCGACCGCGAAGGCATCGGGCCCGGCGAGCGGGTCGGGCTGATGCTGCCCAATACGCCGGCGTTCGCGCTGGCCTTCTACGGCATCCTGCGCAGTGGTGCCGTCGCGGTCCCCATGAACCCGCTGCTCAAATCCCGCGAGATCGAGTTCTATCTCTCCAACACGGGTGCGACGGCGCTCTTCGCGACACCGGCGTTCGCCGCGGAGGCCACCGCCGGCGCCGCGGGCGCCGGAGCGAAATGCTGGCTGGTAGACGATGCCGATCTGGTGAGACTGACGGCGGATCTGCCCGAACAAGCGAGTCCGGTCGACCGCGACGACGCAGATACCGCCGTCGTCCTGCACACGTCGGGGACGACCGGCAAGCCGAAGGGGGCCGAGCTCACCCACGGCGGCCTCAACCGCAACCAGCAAGTCGCCGCGCGCACCCTTATCGAACTGGGGTCCGACGACGTCGTGATGGGGTGCCTGCCGCTCTTTCACGTCTTCGGGCTGACCTGCGGGCTGAACACGTCGGTGTCGGCGGGCGCGACGCTCACACTGATCCCCAGATTCGATCCGCACAAAGCCATCGAGGTGATCGAACGCGACGCAGTCACCGTGTTCGAGGGCGTGCCGACGATGTACTCGGCGCTGCTCGGTGAGGCGACGAGATTTCCTTCGTCGGCGACCGAGACCCTCCGAGTCTGCGTATCCGGCGGCGCCTCCCTGCCGGTTCAGGTTCTCACCGATTTCGAGAAGATGTTCGGTGCCACGATTCTCGAGGGCTACGGGCTGTCCGAGACCTCCCCGGTAGCCTCCTTCAACCACCCGCACCGCGAGTGCAAACCCGGGTCGATCGGTACCCCGGTCGAGGGTGTCGAGATGCGAATCGTCGACCTGGTGGGCCAAGAGGTCCCGCAGGGCGAGCTCGGCGAGATCCAGATTCGGGGACACAACGTGATGAAGGGGTACTGGAACCTGCCGGACGCCACGGCGTCAGCCCTCTCGGCCGATGGCTGGTTCTCGACCGGTGACGTCGGCAAGGTCGACGAAGACGGCTATTTCTACATCGTCGACCGCAAGAAGGACCTGATCATCCGCGGTGGTTTCAATGTCTACCCCCGGGAGATCGAGGAGGTGCTCTACGAGCATCCGGTGGTGGTCGAGGCTGCGGTCATCGGTCTTCCGCACGACTCACTCGGCGAGGAGATCGGCGCTGCGGTCGTCCTCGAGGACGGTGCACGGGTCGATCCCAGCGAACTGCGCGACTTCGTCAAACAGCGAGTTGCCGCCTACAAGTACCCGCGCCGCGTGTGGATCGTCGACAGTCTCCCGAAGGGAGCGACAGGCAAGATTCTCCGCCGCGAGGTGGCCGTTCCGACAACCGAAAGCGCCAAGTAGTCATGACGAACCCGACCAACAGTCCGGACGCGCTCGCCGCGCCGTTGGACCTGCTGCTGACCAGCTCCACTCGAGGATTCGTCGGCCGAATGCTCCCGAATGGGGCATGGGCCCGCTTCGGGGTCAATCTCACCACACGGCAGCGCACCCTCGCGCACCGTGGCACCGCCCTGGCCCGCGAACTGGGCACGATCGCCGTCGGGACCTGCGAACGTGTCCCAGCGAAGGGTGACAAACGCTTCGTCGATCCGGCATGGCAGGGCAATCCCCTGCTCAAGCGAACGATGCAGGCGTACCTGGCGGGGGCGGACACGGCCGACAAGCTGTTCGACGATGCCCAGTTGGATTGGCGAGACGCGGAGAAGATGCGGTTCGTTCTCGACAACATCGTCGAGGGGCTGGCGCCGACCAACAACCCGTTGATCAGCCCGGTCGGCTGGAAAGCACTGATCGACACCGGCGGACTGAGCGCCGTGCGCGGACTGAAAGCCTTCGCCCGCGACATGCTGTCCCAGCCCAGGATTCCGGCGATGGTCGATCCCGACGCGTTCGCCGTCGGCGAGACCGTCGCCACCACCAAGGGGGCGGTGGTGTTGCAGACCCGGGCGTTCGAGCTGATTCACTACGCGCCGCAGACACCGAAGGTGCGCTCGACTCCGCTGCTGATGATCCCGCCGGTAATCAACAAGTACTACATCATGGACATCGCTCCCGGTCGCAGCATGATCGAGTACTTCCTGCAGCAGGGCCAGCAACTCTACGCGATCTCGTGGCGCAATCCCCAAGCCCGGCATCGTGATTGGGATGTCAACACGTACGGCGCGGCGATCATCGAGGCGCTCGATGCGGTGCAGACGATCGCCGGGACCGACAGCGCGCACCTGCTGGCGACCTGCTCCGGCGGCATCCTCGCCGCCATGACCGCGGCCCATCTCGCCGAGATCGGCGAGGGAGATCGGATCGCCGGACTCACGCTCGCCGTCACGGTGCTCGACCAGAGCAGAGCCGGCTTCGCCTCGGCCGCAATGAGCGAGCGAGCAGCGCAGGCCGCCATCCGAGCGTCGAGGTCCAAGGGATACCTCGACGGACGGGCGATGGCCGAGGTGTTCGCGTGGCTGCGACCGACTGACCTGGTGTGGCGGTACTGGGTGAACAACTACGTGCAGGGCCGCCCGCCCGCAGCCTTCGACGTGCTGTTCTGGAATGCCGACACCACCCGGATGGCGGCCGCGCTGCACCGGGACCTGGTGCTGATAGGGCTACGCAACGCGCTGACCACCCCCGGGGCGGTGAGCATGCTGGGAACCCCGGTCGACCTGTCGAAGGTCACCGCGGACTCGTACGTCATCGGCGGCGTCGCCGATCACATCTCACCCTGGCAGGCCTGCTACCGCAGTGCCCGGCTGCTCGGCAGCAAGGACAACCGGTTCGTCCTCTCGTCGAGCGGCCACATCGCGGCACTGGTCAACCCGCCGGGCAACCCCAGGGCCTCGTTTCGGATCGGCCACGTCGATCAGGACACGGCCGAAGACTGGGTGCAGACGGCCGAGCAGACCACCGACTCGTGGTGGCCGGACTACAACAGCTGGCTGGCCGACCGCAGCGGCCCCGAAGTCGACGCACCGCAAACCCTGGGCGGCCCGGGCTATGCACCCGTCGCCCCGGCGCCCGGCACCTACGTGCACCAGAACTGACACCACCTGAGAGAAGACGATGACCACACATATCGGCAACCCGACGGACCTGCTCGACCTGACCGGACAAACTCTCGGAACCACGGCGTGGTACGACGTCCGCCAGGACCAGGTGAACCGTTTCGCCGACGCGACCGGCGACCACCAATGGATCCACACCGACCCCGAGCGCGCGGCCCTGGGACCGTTCAAGGGGACTGTCGCGCACGGCTACCTGACGCTCTCGTTGGCGCCGCGAGTGCTCGCCGACGTCCTGACCATCGACAACGTGCAGGCCGCGCTGAACTACGGGCTGAACAAGGTGCGGTTCCCCGCGCCGGTGCCGGTCGGTGCCAAACTCCGGGCAACGGTGACCGTCACGTCGGCCCAGCACAAGCCCGCCGGCGTCGAGGTCGTGTACGGACTGACCTACGAGGTCGACGGCACCGAACGCCCGGCCTGCATCGCCGACGTCGTGGTGCTGTACCGATGAACGCGGCCATCGAGGCCGAGAGATACGTCGCGGCCGCCGGTCAGCGGATCCGGGTCAGCATCCGGCCCGGATCCGCCGACGCCCGACGTGTGCCGCTGGTCTTGTGCAACGGCATCGGGGCTAGCTACGAGGTGCTCGATCCGTTGGTGGCTCAGCTGGATCCGGAGATCACCGTGGTTCGGTTCGACGTTCCTGGCACCGGCGGATCGCCCGCGTCGCTTGCTCCCTACGGGTTTGCATACCTGGCGTGGGTGCTGGGGCGGGTGCTGACCAAACTCGGCCTCGGCGTCGTCGACGTGCTCGGGTTGTCCTGGGGCGGCGCGCTGGCACAGCAGTTCGCCGTCCAGAATCCGCGCCGGTGCCGGCGACTGGTCTTGGCCGCGACCGGCACCGGCGCACTGATGGTTCCGGGCATGCCGCGGGTGCTGGCCAAGATGCTGACACCGCGCCGGTTCCGCGACCCGGCCTACGCGGCCTCGATCGCCGGTGACCTGTACGGCGGTACGGTGCGCCGGCAGGGCGACGACGTCGCCGCGCTCTTCCTGCAGCAGCTGCACGCCGGATCGAAGATCGGGTACGTCCATCAACTGCTTGCCGGAGCGGTGTGGACGAGCCTGCCCCTGCTGCCCGCGATCAGGCAGCAGACCCTCCTTGTCGCGGGTACCGACGACCCGATCGTGCCAGTTGTCAACGCCCGAATCATGAATCAGCTGTTGCCGCACGCAACCATGCATCTGCACTCCGGCGGACACATCGACCTGGTCACCAATGCCACCGAACTCGCGCCGGTGATCACCACCTTCCTTCACGACCCAGGAGTAAGCCCATGAGCCCGAATCCGAACACCGACACATCGGATTTCTATGCATTCGAACAGATGCTCTCCGACTCCGAGCGCGCAATGCTGCACTCCGTGCATAATTTCATGACCACCGAGGTCGACCCGATCATCAACACACATTGGAATGCGGGAACCTTCCCGTTCGAGATCGTGCCCGGACTCCGGAAACTCGGCATCGCCGGTGTGCCTTACCAGGGCTACGGCTGTGCCGGGCGGAGCTACTTGCTCGACGGGATGATTGCGATGGAGCTGGCCCGCACGGATTCCTCGATCGCCACCTTCAACGGCGTGCACGGCGGCCTGGCCATGGGATCGATCTACCTGTGCGGTTCGGACGAACAACGCGAACGCTTCCTCCCCTCGATGGCACAGTACGAGACGATCGGATCCTTCGGGCTGACCGAACCCGACGTCGGTTCCGGTGCGTCGGGCGGGCTCACCACGACTGCCGAACGCGATGGTGACACCTGGACCCTGAACGGGCAGAAGAAATGGATCGGCAACGCGACCTTCGGCGATCTCACGGTGATCTGGGCCAAGGACGTCGCCGACGGCCAGGTGAAGGGATTTGTCGTCGAGAATTCCTCGCCCGGATTCACGGCGGACAAGCAGGAGCACAAGATCGCCCTGCGGATCGTGCAGAACGCGCTCATCACACTCGACAACGTGCGGGTTCCGGAGTGCAACCGCCTGCAAGGCGCGAACACGTTCAAGGACACCGCCGAGGTGCTACGAGTGACACGCGCGGGCGTGGCCTGGATGGCGGTCGGATGCGCGCGCGGCGCGTACGAGAACGCGCTGAAATACGCCTGCGCCCGTGAACAGTTCGGCCGGCCGATCGGCGGCTTCCAGCTCGTGCAGGACTTGCTGGTGCGAATGCTCGGGAACATCACCTCGTCCTTGGCTATGTGTGCACGGCTGTCCCAGTTGCAGGACCAAGGGGACGCCGAAGACCGGCACTCATCGCTCGCCAAGGCGTTCTGTACGGTCCGCATGCGTGAAACTGTCGGCTGGGCGCGGGAGCTGATGGGCGGCAATGGAATACTTCTGGAACACAACGTGGGCCGATTCGTCGCCGACGCGGAAGCGATCTATTCGTACGAGGGAACCAGGGAAATGAATACCCTGATCGTCGGACGGTCGTTAACCGGACGAAGCGCTTTCGTGTGACGACTCGCTTGCGCCGACTCAGCGCCGTCCTCGCGCCTGTGCCCAGCAAGAACCCGACCCGGACAGTCGCGTCCTCGGTGACGGTCGCCGTCACCGAGTGCGAACCTGTAGCCCCGCCGATGATCGGGCCACGAACCACGACCACGGGGATGAAACAAGCTCATCGGTTGCACGCCGGATGTGAACGGACGCCCGCCCAGAATATCTCAACTGTCCGGTTCGATATCGCGCACGTGAAGGCGATTGCGCACCGTACGGACCCACCGAGGTCCTCTGTGAAAACGGCAGCGGCGGGCCCAATCGAGACCTGGCGGGCACGCACTGACCGTCGAATCGATTGTCTGCAAAGTGAATTTGCGGTCGATCCCATGTGCTCGTGCGCGTTACCAGGCGACGGTGTGGCTTTGACCGGGGTGGTCGTTGGGGCGCAGGCTTGGCGTTGTGAACTCGGTGGATGAGGGAGATTTCGTGCCGTCGTTCGCCGAGCGCGATGCTGCGGCGCAGCTGGCCGCGCTGATCGGGTCATGACCCGCCGGCAGGCGCGGTCTCCGGGACCGGTTCGTTTGTTTGTCGGGGCGCCCCAGATCATCGGCCCTGCGGGGTTCCGCATCAGTCGCCGCACTGTTTCGATCGGGTACCACCATCGACGCCGCGGCGACGGCATCAGCGATCGGGTCTCAGCTCTGCTCGGCGACCTGTTGCTCTCGGCCCGGCAGCGGTGTCTGCCCCGGGTAGGTTCAGGACACCCGTTGAGTGCGCGTTTCTCAGCCGTGGCGTGGTGCGGTGTCGGTGAGCTGTTCGTAGTGGTCGTCGAATCCGTCGGTCACGATCGTTCGGTGACCGGATGCGGGGCGGGAGAGCGCCCTGAAGAACAGCACGAGCAGTGCCGCCACCGCGTGCAGAACCAGCATCACCATCGTGACCACGAACTTTCCGTTGAATCGCGCGTAATGGACCCCACCGGCGGCAACACCATCCCGGCCGGCGCCCGCAGGTTGACGGCTGAAAGCGTAGCTGATCAATGAACCGGCCGCCTCCTGGCTGCTACGACTGGGTCACTCGCTGCCCGATGTGGCCTCCCCGGACCGCGGCCCGCGGTGGCCGGCCGGCACTGACCAGATGGGGTGGTTCGCGTCGCCATCATGACCAGCGGTTTCACCCGAACCGCGTTTCGGTGAGGGACTTTCGGCAGGGACCGCCGCTGTGCTCGGCATCGTTGCGGTCGGTGCTTCCGCGGTCGCTGCGGTTACGGTCGGCGACCCACCCGACATTGGAAACTGGTTTTTGGCGGGTTGTCGCCGGTTCGTCGCCTTACACTGGGCCGATGACCGTTCCGTCAGCGCCGGTGGCTCCGTTCGGGCGCGTACTTACCGCGATGGCTACGGCGTTCACCGTGGACGGCGAGATCGATGAGGATGCGACGGCTCGGATCGCCGTTCATCTGGTCGATCATGGACACGACGGACTTGTCGTCTCGGGGACAACCGGTGAGTCGGCCACGACTACCACCGCCGAGGATGGTCGGATTCTGCGAGTGGTCAAGGATGCGGTGGGGGACCGCGCGAAGATCATTGCCGGGGTGGGAACGAACGACACACGGCACACGCTGGAGTTGGCGAGGCAGGCTGTCACGCACGGTGCTGACGGGCTGCTGCTGGTGACGCCGTACTACAACAAGCCGAGCCAGGGCGGTGTACTGCAGCACTTTCGGTACGTCGTGGATGCAGTCGATGCGCCCGTCATGCTCTATGACATTCCCAGCCGGGCCGGTACCAAGCTGGCACCGTCGACATTCGAGGTGATGGCGGACTGGCCGTCCGTGGTCGCGGTGAAGGATGCCGCTGGAGACCCCACTCAGGCGATCATGTTGCGCGAATTGGGCTATGCGGTCTACTCGGGAGACGACAGCCTCACTCTGGGCTTCCTGGCGTATGGGGCGTGCGGGGTTGTCTCTGTTCTCGGACACGTGGCAGGCGACGAGATCCGCACGATGATCGACGCCTTCTTCTTGGGGGACGTCGTAGCCGCACGGGAGATCAATGCCCGCCTGCAACCGGCGTTGCGCGCGGTCATGGGTGTCCCCAACTACGGCGCGACGACGGTCAAGGGGGCGCTGCAGTTGCTCGGTGTTCTGGAGAACAGAACCGTGAGGTCCCCGCTACTTGCCCTCGACGACGGCGAGTACGAGGCGCTGCGGACGGGGCTGTTCGCTTCGGGGTTGCTGCACTGACAAAACTGAGCATGCACTCAGAGCTGTCGCCACGCTGTCCGGGAAATGAGCGGCATGCGGGAAGAGCGTCACGCGCTGAATGGGCGTCAGGTGTCGGAGACGGGACCGGCGGTGATTGGTTGTCTGAGGATGGTGCGTTGCTTCTCGGGCGCGACCTTGCGGAAATCGCTGAGGTAGATCTCGTGGTGCTTGCGGGAAAAATGTAGTCCGTTGCTTGGGGATGAACTCGTCATGCAATTGTGCGAGCACGGTTGCTTCGTCGTCGAAGGAGCCGGCGTGCAGTGTCTGCACACACCGTCCTTCGCTCAGCGCTTCGAGTCGGACGTCGTCGAGACGTGCCGGGCGGTTCTTGGCACCGGCCTGTCGACAGCGGTGGTGAACATGGTCTGGTCGACCCAGTTCGGGGTCATGATTATCATCGTCCAGTTCCATCGCGACTTGTCCCGCACCGTGGTGAAGGAATCCATGGATGAGTATGAGAACACCTCACGCGCAGGTTGCGGGGGTGCCGTTCGGGCGCGCACGGCCTCGGCCGCCGCGAGGTGGAGTCCGCGGCGGCCGAGGATCGGTGATCACGTTCAGGGTGACGGGCGGGAGGAGGATCTCGCGGTCAGTCCGTGATGGTGGGCGGCGCAGTGAGGAACGGGCGGAGTTCGAGCCACTCATGGATCGGCTTCCCGCCCGCCCCTGGGGCGGCCGACAGCTCCCCGGCCAACTCGATGGCGCGTTCGTAGCTGTCGACGTCGATCATCATCCAGCCGGCTATGAGGTCTTTGGTCTCGGCGAAAGGGCCGTCGGTGACCGGTGGGCGACCCTCGCCGTCGTAGCGGACGAACATTCCGTCGGGGGCGAGCGCTTGACCGTCGACGAACTCGCCGGTGCCTTCGAGTCGGGCTGCGAAGTCTTGCATGTACTGGATATGGGCCGAGATCTCCTCCGGCGTCCACTGGTCCATCGGCACGTCGTTGACCGCAGCCGGGGCGCCGCGGTAGTGCTTGAGCAGAAGATACTTGGCCATTTGTGTTTCTCCTTGGTGGTGGTGCGGCCCATTGTGGTCGGGTTCATTGTGGAGACGGATCCAGTGGGGAATTCTCGACATCGCCGCCAGAGATATTTTCGAGGTCTCGTCGATGAACCCTGGTGACCGTTTCGGGGCACTCCTCGCCGGCGGAGTGTGGTTGAAGATCCATCGTCTGATCGTTGCCGACAAGTACGACGGCATGTTCGGCAGATGAGTCGTTGTCTCGGGTGGCGTCTCAGTTACGGGTCAGGTCCTGCAAGCCGACCACGCGGAGCAGTTCGAGCCGCTCGTGGGAGTCGCTGCCCGGGCGGGCGGTGTAGACGACCAAACGCTGGTCGTGCTCTGGGCTGAGGAGTACCTCGCAGTCGAGCTCCAGTGGGCCGACGGCTGGGTGCACGAAGCGCTTGGTGTCGGCGCGGCGTACGGCGACGTGGTGGGTGTCCCACAGCGCGGAGAACTCTTCGCTCCTGACGCGGAGCTCGCGGACGAGTTTCGCCAGCCGTGCGTCATCCGGACGCCGGGCGAGCGTGGCGCGCAAGTCCGCTACTGCCGTGCGGGCGGCGTTGTCGCGGTCTTCGGCGGGAAAGAGCTGGCGCGCAGACGGATCCGTGAAATAGCGCCACACGACGTTGCGCTGCGCTGGGGGACGGGCCGATGCGTCACCGGTGAGCGCTTTGGCCATGGCGTTCTGCGCAAGGATGTCGCCGCGGTCGCTGACCACTTGAGCGGGGATGTCGACCAGCCGGTCGAGGACGAGGAGGAGGCCGGGGCGAACGTGTTCTGTGGCCGGCCGGTCTCGTGAGGGCTCTTCACCGGCCAGATGGAACAGGTGGTCGCGTTCGTCGCTGGTCAGCCTGAGCGCACGGGCGACGGCAGCGAGCATCTGGCGAGACGGGTGTGAGCCCCTGGCCTGCTCCAGTCGCGTGTAGTGGTCGGCGGACATGCCTGCCAGCTGCGCCACCTCTTCGCGGCGCAAACCCGGGGTGCGCCGCCGTGTGCCCTGAGGCAATCCCACGGCGGCGGGGGTGAGTCGGGCCCGGCAGTGGCGAAGGAAGTCGGCCAGCTCGATTCTGTCCACGCCACCATCATGACCGAAGGACATCGGGCGCAGCCAGGGACGGCGGGTCCCCGGATATCGACGTCTCTCCCGCCGTCATCGACATGGCCGCATCCTGGAAGTCAGAGCCTCGAAACCTGCGAGCACCGGCGCAGACTCGGCAGGGGTGATCACCCCCGCCCGGAGCGCCGACCAGGAACCGAATACCCCACTATGAAAGGTGTGGACCATGCAGTACCGCACGCTCGGCCGGACCGGGATCAAGGTCAGCCCCTACGCGCTCGGCACATTGATGTTCGCCACGGCCATCGGCAACCCCGACCCCGACGACTCGGCCCGCATCATCCACAAGGCACTGGACGCGGGGATCAACTTCATCGATGCCGCCGATGCCTACGGCGACTCGGAGGAGGTCGTGGGCCAGGCACTCAGGGGGCGTCGTGACAACGTCGTCCTCACGACCAAGGTGAGCCGCCCCATGGGGGACGACCCCAACCAGCAGGGCGCCTCGCGGCGCTGGATCGTGACCGCGGTCGAAAACTCGCTGCGCCGCCTGCAGACCGATCGCATCGACCTCTACCAAATCCAGCGACCGGATCCCAGCACTGACATCGAGGACACCCTCTCGGCGCTCACCGACCTGATCCGCAGCGGCAAGGTCCGCGCGATCGGAACGTCCACGATGCCCGCGTCCGACATCGTCGAGGCCCAGTGGGTTGCCGAGCGGCGCGGTCTGGCACGGTTCCGTACCGAGCAGCCGCCGTACTCGCTGCTGAACCGGGCAATCGAACGCGAGGTGCTGCCAGTCGCGCAACGCTACGGATAGGCACGCTGGTCTGGGGTCCCTTCGCGCAGGGGCTGCTCACCGGATGCGTCCGCAAGGGGCAGAACAACGACCTGCGCCGTGCGGCCTTCTTCACACACCTCACCGACGCCCATCGCCTCGACGTCGTCGAGCAGCTCATCCCACTCGCGCAAGAGGGGGGAATGCCGATGACACATCTCGCGATGGCATTCACGATCGCCCACCCGGGCGTCACCAGCGCGATCATCGGGCCGCGCACGATGAGCCACCTCGACGACCTTCTCGCCGGCATCGATGTCGCACTCACCGACGACATCCTCGACCGGATCGACGAGATCGTCCCGCCCGGCACCGACGTCGGCACGCTCGACCAGGCGTATGTGCCCCCCGCCATCGAGAGCCCGACCCTGCGTCGTCGACCCGTCGCTGAACGGAGCGCCGGCTGACTGCGTCGACCTTCCACCCTGCGCTCACTTCTGTTGGCCTGCAGTGTCATTCACGTAGACGGCAGCGGTCGGTGCGGGTGACACGTCGACGATATCGTGGTCGCACGACCTTCACAGAGTTGGCCGATCCAGCGGCCGTGGCAGCGGCGCGAGTGCGCCGGCGTCCCGTAGCCGGCCGTACACGCGAACTACCGCGTCGATGTCGCCCAGCGCTGCGATGTGCAGAAGCATGCCGCAGTCTGACATATCTTGACGGACCGTCTCCAGGCCGTCGGGTACCAGGGCTGCGCGGGCTGCACACAGATAGCCGAACCGGCCGACGATAGGATCGCCGACGGTGAATCCGGCTTCGTCTTCGAGGGCATCGAGAATGGCGTCGTCGCTGACGTCGCCGAAGTCCGGCTCCCACACCGACGCAAGCAACGCGAGCAGTTCGGATTCGGGGACGACGGCGCCGTCGGGCGCGTCGACCGTCATCACCAGCGACTGCAGGAGAAACTGCGGGGTCCCACCGGCCACGCCGGACAGTTCCACTGCCCACCCGTCCGCCCCGGTGTGTATCAGTCTCAATCCGGTCCCGATCAGATCTGACCACGCCTCCGCGCCCTGCGCGTCCAGGAGAACCGCCGTCAGCGCGTCCGGCGTACAAGCGGTATCCGGTCCCGACGCGTGAACCTGCCGCCACTCGCCTCGCACCGGCGACGCGGCCCTTGGCAGCAGCTCCGTGACTTGCCCCAGCGTCTGCCGCCACCGTTCCGCCAGCGTTTCGACCGGCTCCGGCCGCGGCCCCCAGAACGCCCGTACGACGCGTCGCATTCGAAAACGTCCTCCCTTGCGATCCTGTGGTCATCCGTGCGTCCCGTCAGTGACCAGGTCCGCCGAGATCGACGAGCTTACATTCGCGCACCGTCCGTTCCGTGTACCTGTGGCCAGATTATCTCGCTCACAGTGGGGCATTCGTCCACCGGCGGACGCTCGACTGAGTCTGCTTCTGTCATCAGATGCGTCCTGCCAACTGGAAAGGAAGCATTGATTCCGGGATGCGACGGTTGGTGACCATCTCGGCGATACCCTCAGCTGTGGCAGGTGCCAGGGTGACACCCAGCATGCCGTGGCCGGCCGCAATGTAGAGGCCGCGGTGACCGGGAACCGGGCCGATGAACGGCAGGCTGTCCGGTGTGGCGGGGCGCAATCCGGCCCTACCGGAACGAATGTCGACATCTGCGTCCGTGCACCATCCTGCCAAGTAGGGGTGTACCTGGTCCACGAGGCGTCGGATCCGCCGCTCGGGGACCCGTTCGTCGCGGGCAGGTAGTTCGAATGCGCCGGCGATGCGTATCGCGTCGTGGTACGGGCTCAGTCCCAGCTTCGGTTCCATCAGGTACAGCGCATGGCGCGGGGAGGTACCGGCTCCCCGGACGTCGATCGAGTACCCCTTGGCCCCGATGATCGGCAACTGGATACCCAGGGGAGTGAGAAGCGCGTTTGTCGCGGCACCGAGCGCTATGACCACGCGGTCGACGTCCAAGGAGTGGTCCGGCGTTCTGATCGACCACCTCGCGCCTCCGGGAATGACGGCCTCCACGGCTGTGTGCTGGAGGACGGTAACGCCCATTTCGGTGACCCTCTCGAGCAGACCGCGGAGCAGGGATTCCGGGTTGACGTGTCGGTCGATCGAGGTGTGGGCGGCAACCTGCACCCCGGGCCCCACGGCAGCGTCGCGTCGACGCGCTTCGTCGCCGGACAGGTATTCGACGCCGCCGGGGAAGCCCATCGGGAGCAGTTGGTCGAACAGCTGGGTGAACCATTTCAGGCCGTCGGAGGACCGTGCCAGCGCGAGCAACCCGGCCGAGTGCATCTCGAAATCGACACCGTCATCGCGCAACTCGTCGAACAACTCGAGAGTGTGGCTATTGAGCTGTAACAATGCCCGGACTCCGCGCTCGTACGCCGAGGGCCGGGAGGCTCGGGCGAACTTCGACAGCCAACGGATCCAGTCGGTGTCCAGACGCGGCCGGATGGACAAGGCGCCATTCGGGTCGAAGGCGTGTTTGAGTCCGAGTCCGACGACACCGGGTGAGGCGAGGGGGGTCGACAGGGAGGGGGTGATCCAACCGGCATTGACGCCCGACGCCGACTGGCCGAGCGAACCGCGTTCGATGACAGTGACGTCCTCACCGCGCCGACGAAGGCTCCACGCTGTAGTCATTCCCACGACCCCGCCGCCGATCACTGCGACTGTCATATCATCTCCCATCGTGTTTATCGGTGAAAGAGAGTCAGGTATTGGCTAACTCGGAAATGGCCGTCGCCGCGTCGTCTCGGGGTCGGCTGAGCAGGTCGACGACCGACTCGAGTTGTGCCCCGAAGTCGACGGGCGCGCTTCCGACGGGGAATCGCTGAAGGATCTGCCGGCTGAGCGCGGCGAGCCGTTGTGGCACTGGCTGTCCCGTGCGGGCGAGTGCGTGGCTGGACACGACTCCGAGGACGGCGAGATTGTTGTCGAGCGCTGCACCGGCATCGTGCGCCTTCCGCCACGCAAGCAGGTCGGGTGTCCCCGTGTCGGTCTGACCTGCTCCGCCCAGGCCGATCAGCGACGTCGTGGCAGCGGCGCGCGCCTCTTCGGCCCATCCCGCTGACGTCATATACAGCAAGCTGACCTGGGATTCGGGTTCGGTAACCACAAGCCCGCGGGGATCTTCGACGATTCGATTGACTTGGGCCGTAACCAATTGGCACACATCGGCCCACGTGCGAGCGAGGGAATCGAGACTCGGAGCGACGAGCGGGTTGTGGTAGCCGCCGTTCGACAGGATCGCACCGAGGGGCGGATGGATAGCCGGGCCGACGAAGATGGGGTTGTTCGATGACGCCGAGAGCGCGATCTCGGCGCATTCTTCGGCGGCTGCCTGCGCCCGCCGTGCCCACCCGATGACGCGGGGCCCACTGCGGAAGGACACCGGCGCTTGATAGGGGAGTTCGGATGAGTGGTCGTCGGTCTCGATGAGTCGGCGGATGTTGTGTATGGCTTCGGCCTGGTGTTCGTCGCGCCAGGCGGCCTCGAGCTCGGGGGCGTAGTGAGCCGCCGGGGCATGGATCGCCACCGCGCCCAGCGCCATCATCTGTTCCATGACGGTGATTCGATGCCGTCCGGCCAGTGCTGCGTCTCCCAGGGCCGCCGCAGCCACTGGGGAACCATTGATGAGTGCCATCCCCTCGCCGATCTCGAGCGTTCCGTCGAAATGGGTCCGGAGCAGGTGACCCAGGGGGATGATGTCGCCTGGCTCGCCGTTTCCGCGGGCTGGAACCGGTGGGAGATCGGTTTCGAGCAGGTCGAGTAGCCGGTGCACAGTTTCCACCCGCAGGCACGCCGTCCCGTTCAGCACGTCTGCGAGCCGTGCAAGAACGACGGCGCGGAGGAGGCGTTCAGGCAGCCGCGGGCCGACGGTGGCGGGTGTCGACGGAAGCCGGGTGGCGAACTCCGCGCGGCCATCCTCGCCGAGAACGGATTTCGCGCCGACATGATGTCTGGTGGTGATTCCGTAGAGATGACGATCCGCGTTCTGTTCGACGAAGTCGACGAACTCTTGCCGACGGGACCGGATGACACTCAGTGCGCGATCGCTGATGCTGCACGGCTCTCCCATCCAGGCCACCCGAGCGATGTTGTCGAGGGTGAGGTCGTCGCTACTGTCGATGAGCACAGTCATGAAGGTTCCTCCGAGTGAGAGTTGGGCTGTGATGGCGCCGGTCGGTCGGCTGACCGACGGCGTCGGTTCGGGTTACGCCTGAGAGACGAACGGCGAGTTGCTGTCAGGACTGCCGCTGGCGGATTCTTGCGGCGTTTCCGCGGTGTCGGCTGCGGCCTGTGCGAGGGTCAGGCCCGCGGTTTCCGGTGCCCAGGCGATGCTGATCAGAAAACCGACACCAGCCACACCACCGGTGATCAGCGTGGCCCCGTGTGCTCCGAACTTCTCGATTCCTACCGGCAGCAGAAGCGTCCCGATCGCTGCCCCGATTCGGCTGAAGGACACGCAGATTCCGGTCGCCGATGCGCGGATGCTGGTCGGGAACAGTTCGCTGGGATAGGCGGTGTCGAGTGCGGCCATCGCCGACGAGATGAGTGCGAACAGTGCGAAGAGAGCGATGACATAGCCCGCGGGGGCGCTCTGCCAGAGGCCGATTGCCAGTGTCGATGCGGTCAGGAGTGCGAAGGAGATCAGGGTGTAGGGGCGTCGACCGATCTTGCCGATCGTGACGATGCCGACGACGCCGCCGATCAGAAGGAAGAAGTTGACACTCGTGGTTTGCCAGAAGCCTGATTCGATGTCGAGTGATTCGAGGATTGTGGGGAGGAAGGTGAAGACGGCGAAATAGGGAACGACCTGGCAGAACCAGAACAGGCACGCGAATGCCAGACGCTTGCGGTGCTGTGCGGCGAACACGTCGCGCAGTGAACCAGACGATTCCGCTTCCTCCTCCTCGGCGAGGTCGGCGAGGGTTGCGGTCGGGGAGACGTGCTTCCGCAGAATCGCGAGGCCCTCCTCTGCCCGTCCGTTCTGAGCCAGCCAGCGCGGTGACTCGGGCGTATTCCGGCGCAGAACGAGCAGGATGAGTGCGGGGACTGCGCTGGTTGCCAGAATCCAGCGCCAGGCGTCGTCACCCCCGACTTCGGCCAGCGCTGTTCCGACGACAATCGCGAGGACATACCCGACTGTCCACATCGCCGGCCCCACCGCGAGGAGGGTGGCCCGGTATCTCCGTGGCGAAAACTCGGCCACGAGGGTCGTGGCGATCGTGTAGTCGGCTCCGACCGCAATCCCCAGCAGAACCCGGAGAACGAGCAACATGACGGCGTCAGTGACCGCAATTTGAGCCAGGGAGAGGACGACGAACAATGCGAGGTCGATGACGAACATGCGCCGGCGGCCGATCTTGTCGGTGACCCAGCCGAACACCAAGCTCCCCAGGAACACGCCGATCAGTGCGGAGGCACCGATCAATCCGCTCATCAATGAACCGATTGGATGAGACTGTGCGAAGAGGGGGAGTGCGGGAACAATGGCGCCGAGAATGTACCCATCGCAGAGATGTCCGCCATTGCCGTAGAGCGTCGTTTTCAGATGAAACCGCGAGAGTTTCGCGTCATCGAGGGCGTGTGTGGCCACGGGGGCTCCTTCAGGAAAGAGGCTGTGAATTCATCAGTCGCGACACTCGAGCTCGCCGATTACGGCCCGTGCACCCGCCGGAATCTCCGTTCGAGTGTTCGAGAGAACCGACATGTTGACGTAGCCGGCGAGGGTCTGTCGGTGCGTCCATGGGCACCGGTGCGACGTTCTCGACTGTGATTCCGAACACTACGGACGACGTGCGGGAGCGTCTTCCGTCTGTGTTCGAGTGAAGGCGGGGTCTGTTCCTGAAATTGTCGAAAGCTCCAGGTGAACGGTCGAATCCGACTGTTCGACACGCATCAGGTGTTACGGATCAGCATCGCCAATCTGAGGGCGAGCTGGAGTCCGGCTCTGCGTTCGCCCTGTGCCCAGTCTTCTCCGAGGAGCTGTTGCGCACGGTCGAGCCTGTAGTAGAGGGTGGTGCGGTGCACGGCCAGTTGGGCGGCAGCGCGGCGTGTATCACCGCCGCAATCGAAGTAGGCGTCCAAACTCTCGCGAATCAGTGTGTTGTCCGCGTCGAACAGACGAGATGCGCCGGGGAACAGAATCTCCAGAGTTTCCATCGTCCACGGCAGTCCGTAGAACACGAGGTCGGCTCCGAGTTCGTTCCAGCTCAACTGCTCGATGTTCCGCGCGTGTGCAACGGTTGCCGCATAGCTGGATTGCATTCCGGATCGTCGCAGCTCATCGACAGTGGCTGCGGCCCCTCCAGTGCCGGTTCCCTGCAGCATCCATCCGCGTCGCCTGGCTGCCTGTGCCAGAGCGTGGCGGAACGGGCGAAGGCGGTCAGCGTGTACCTCGGCACTGACAATCAGGTGGATGGTGTCGTCGCCGTGCCCAAGGAGGGAACGGCCCAGCGGCCGGGCGTACGCCACTTCCTGGGCAGCGCCCCGCATCGCTCGGGCGTCGATCGCCTCGCCGCCGCCCGCATCGATCGGTGCCAACCTCATGGTGAGCACACTCGCGGGCTCGGTGAATCGGAGGAGAGGTTCATCGCCGAGAAGCTCGGCCGGCGGTGTGCTCTCGTGCGGTGGAGCGAGCAGTGCGCTCACGAGTTGAGACTCGCGATCCAGCACCGTGGCCGTCGACTGGGATTGCTGATGGAGCAGTTCGGCGATCGCCGAGGCGGTGCCGGCCGCTGCTGCGATGTCGGAATCTGTCAGAGGCGGGCTGTCGATCAGCCACAGATATCCCTGGAGTTCCCCGTGTGCCCGCATCGGAACGCACACCCGAGGCAACGTCTGCAACGCCGGATTCGCGGGAAACCGAACGGGTCCGGTTGCGTGCGCGATATCGAGCGAGAATGCGTACTCGAATACCTCCGGGGATGAGTGTCGCTGGAGGATTGACCGGACACGGACATCGTCGAGATCACCATGCTGCTCGGTCAAGGCGAGCGGCTTGAGACCGCAGTCGTCGATTTCGATCGAGCGATTCAACTGATCCGCGAGACTGTCCGCGTACTGCTGGACATCGTTCATCCGTAGCCTGCCGGTCGTCTTCCCGAGATGCGGGGCCCCGACGTCTCCGTAGTGCGCGACAACTGGTCGGCCGGTTGTTCTATGGCTACCAGTGCTGCACGTTTTCGAGCGCGACGCGCGGCGGGGGATCGGACGGACAGGTCATGCTGTGTTCATCCGATCCCGTCGTCGGCGGGGGCGAGCTTCGTCAGTTCGTGACCGCGGGGCGTGTGGGCCTGCGGTCGTCGGCGAACATGGCCTCGATCCTCGACTTGATCTCCGCGGTGCTCATGGTGCCGCTGCGCCGGGGCGTCTGCCGTCCGGTGGGAGTCGTCGGGGCAATCGAGGTTGTCGCCATGTGTCCTGCTTTCGTCGGTTACCGATATGTGTGCCTCACGGTCACGGTTGTGATCTGGTTCACATCGTGGCCGACTATGTTGTACACCACATGTTCGGTCCCGTGCCACTCGGCCTGGTCACCTCGGCGGTGGCCGGGAATGTGACCGAGCGGGTGCGAGGTCGGCGAATCGGCTCCGGCTGATTGCGATGGCTCGAGCGTAGAATTGCGCGGGTTCGGTCGATCACGCTGGGCCCGGATTTCGGTGAGGCCTTGCCGAACTTCGCTGGCCTCGTCGCCGGTCTGCCCTGCTCGGTCGTCGACTCCAAATCCGCGACGAGTTCGGGAGGGCGCTTCAGCGATGCGAACTGATGGAGATAGTTGGGACATCGTCAGTAGTGTGGGCCTGACCGCGTTGGGAGTGGCGACATTTCGGGCGTTGGAGACAGTTCGCCCGGACGCGTTGATCCAGGACGACTTCGCGCAATGGTTCGTCGAAGCGGCGGGTGAACCGCATTTCACCGGGCTGTTGGCCGACCCGTCGTCGCTGGGAGACATGCCGTTCTCGGGTTTCATGGGTTTTCGGACCAGATTCTTCGATGAGTTCTTCTCGTCAGCGACGAGCGCGGGGGTTTCGCAGGCGGTGATCCTCGCGGCCGGGTTGGATGCACGGGCATACCGCTTGGACTGGCCGACCGGCACGACGGTCTTCGAGGTCGACCAACCGCAGGTGCTGGATTTCAAAGAGGAGGTCCTCGCCGATCACGGGGCCAGGGCGAAGGCTGATCGTCGCCCGGTGGCCGTCGATCTGCGAGACGACTGGCCTGCCGCCCTCCAAGCTGCAGGCTTCGACCCTGGTAAGCCGACCGCGTGGTCGGTGGAGGGACTACTGGCTTATCTCCCGGGCGCGGCGCACGACGCGCTGTTCGAGCGGATCGACGAGCTTTCCAGCCCCGGTAGCCACCTTGCCGTCGACAACTTTGCGGCGGGAACCGATTTGCAACGCTTCGAGGCCATCAGGGCGAAGTATTTCGCCAAGAATCCATTCGGCGACATCGACATCTCCGAGCTGTTCTACGGCGACGAGCGGGCCGATCCGGTGCAGTGGTTGACCGGGCACGGCTGGTCGGTGCGGCGCGCAAATTCGCTCGAGCTGGCGGCTGCCTACGGCCGGCCGGTTCCGGATCTCCCCGAAGAACTTGTCGATCTGTCGAAGCGGTCCACGTACCTGACGGCGGTCAAGTAACCCACGGCCCAGTTCGCGGCGATGAACTGCAGGGGAGAGCCATTGCGGTGGACCGCTGTCCGCGCGTACATTGGTAGTTGCGGATCGAGATGGTAGCCGGCAACGGTGAAAGACTCGAGAAGCAGAGATCCGGCCGAGAATGTGAAAGCATTCCCGGCCGAACCCCTGTCTGGGGCCTGTCCCCTGTCCTCCCGGCTGTCAACGTACCCGAGGGCGGTCCGCGAGGCGGTGGTTCGACCTCCTCTCCACCCTGCTCTGCAGCAGCGTCATAGACGATCCGCACCGGCCGGTCGGGACTCTCGGCGAGTGCGCCACGGTGCACTCCACTCGCGGGTCCACTTCGCCCAATCCGATGCCGAGTGCGCGCCGGCCAGGACGAGCCCGGCGCCGCATAGAATGGGCGATACGAACGCCTTCGCTGCATCGGGCGAGGCAGGGTCCGCGGCGGCGGGGCCGCTCGTGAGCCGACCCGTGGGAGGTGGCCATGCAACCGTCCGACCGGATGCGGGCGCTGCCGCGGCGGGCCCGGGTCACGATCATGGTGACGGTGGCGCTCGTTGCGTTGCTGCTGATAGGGCCGCGTCTGGTCGTGGGGTATACCGATTGGCTGTGGTTCGGTGAGGTCGGCTTCCGCCGCGTGTGGGGGACGGTCCTGGTCACCCGGCTGATCCTGTTCACGGCGGTGACGTTGCTGGTAGGTGCGGTGATCTTCGCGGCCATGGTGTGGGCGTACCGGTCCCGCCCCTTGTTCGCGGCCTCGGCCTCGGCGACGGATCCGCTCGAGCGGTACCGGACGGCGGTCCAGCGCCGCCCGCGGTCGTTCGCGGTGGGGATCGCATTGCTGCTGGCGCTGCCGTTCGGTCTGCACGCGCAGGCGAGTTGGGAGACGGTGCAACTGTTCGTGCACGGGGGCGGCTTCGGAACCGTGGACGCGGAATTCGGGTACGACATCGGCTTCTACGTCTTCGACCTGCCGTTCTACCGGCTGATCCTGACGTGGCTGTTCATCGCGGTGTTCCTGGCGTTGTTGATCGGCCTGGGAACTCACTACCTGTTCGGCGGCATCGGGCTGGCACCGAGCAAGGACCACGTCATCGAGGTGTCCCGGCCGGCGCGCATTCAGCTCGCGGTGCTCGCGGGCACGTTCATCGCGCTGAAGGCCGCCTCCTACTGGCTCGACCGGTACTCCTTGTTGTGGAGCGGCCGGAAGGAGCCCACCTTCACCGGGGCCGGGTACACCGACATCAACGCGGTGCTGCCGGCCCGGCTGATCATGGTCGCGATCGCGGTGCTGTGCGCGGTGGCGTTCTTCGCCGCAATCGCTGTGCGGGACCTGCGGATCCCGGCGATGGCCACGGCACTGCTGGTGCTCTCGGCGATCCTGGTCGGCGGAATCTATCCGGCGCTGATCGAGCAGTTCTCGGTCCGCCCGAATGCCGCCGACCGGGAGAGTCCCTACATCGAACGCAACATCGCCGCGACCCGGCAGGCCTACGGAATCGGGCCGGACCGGGTCGATTACCTCGACTACCCCGGGGTGGGGACCCGACCGCCCCGGGACATTCCCGCCGACGTCGCCACCATCGCCAACGCCCGCCTGCTGGACCCGGCCGTGCTCTCGCGCACCTTCACCCAGCAGCAACAGCTGAAGAACTTCTACGGCTTCCCCGAGCACCTCGACATCGACCGCTACACCATCGACGGACAACTCGCCGACTACATCGTCGCCGCCCGCGAGCTGTCCCCGAACAGCCTCAGCGGCAACCAGACCCAGTGGATCAACCGGCACACCGTCTACACCCACGGCAACGGGTTCATCGCGGCCCCCGCCAACCGGGTCAACGCCGCCGTCCGCGACGCCGCCGGGCAGAGCGCGAGCAGCGACAGTGGGTATCCGATCTATGCGGTCAGCGACATCGCGTCCCAGGCGGGCGGCGACCAGGTGATTCCGGTCGAGCAACCGCGCATCTACTTCGGCGAGGTGATCGCGCAGGCGGACCCGGACTACGCCATCGTCGGCGGCCCGGAGGGTGCGCCGCCGCGCGAGTACGACACCGACACCGCCCAGTACACCTACATCGGCACCGGTGGGGTGCCGGTGGGTAGCTGGGTCAACCGGTTGGCGTTCGCCGCCCGGTATGCCGAACGCAACATCCTGTTCTCCGGCGCCATCGGCCCGGGGTCGAAGATCATCTTCAACCGGGATCCGGCGACCCGGGTCGAACACGTCGCCCCGTGGCTGACCACCGACACCAACCCGTATCCGGCGGTGGTCGGCGGCCGGATCGTGTGGATCGTCGACGGCTACACCACCGCCGCGCACTACCCGTACTCGCAGGTCGGCTCACTCGCCGAGCCGGTCGTCACCGACACCGGCCGCACCCTGGCCCTCGAAGAGGTGTCTTATGTGCGGAATTCGGTGAAGGCCACCGTCGACGCCTACGACGGCACCGTCACGCTCTACCAGGTCGACGAGAACGACCCGGTCCTGCGGGCGTGGATGAGCGTGTTTCCCGGCACCGTGCAGCCGCCGAAGGCGATCCCGCCCGAGCTTCGCGCGCACTTCCGCTACCCCGAGGATTTGTTCCGCCTG
Source organism: Rhodococcus sp. NPDC127593 (assembly GCF_042671975.1). Classification (NCBI taxonomy): domain Bacteria; kingdom Bacillati; phylum Actinomycetota; class Actinomycetes; order Mycobacteriales; family Nocardiaceae; genus Rhodococcus; species Rhodococcus sp. NPDC127593. Next base: position 23,683 of record NZ_JBHXWI010000069.1, read on the forward strand.
CAGCGGGACCTGCTGGCGAAGTATCACGTCGATGATCCGCGGGAGTTCTTCACCACCAACGCGTTCTGGTCGGTGCCCAGCGATCCGACCGCCGACACCGGCGGGGAGCAGCCGCCGTACTACGTCCTCGTCGGCGACGCCGGCACCGCGGCCCCATCCTTCCGGCTCTCCAGCGCCATGGTCGGCTTCAACCGGGAATTCCTCTCCGCCTACCTCTCGGTGCACTCCGACCCCGAAAACTACGGCAGGATCGACATTTTGCGGTTGCCGACCGACACCCAGACCCAGGGCCCGCGGCAGACTCAGAACTCGATGATCTCCGACACCCGCGTCGCCTCCGAGCGCACCCTGCTCGAGCGGTCCAACCGGATCTACTACGCCAACCTGCTGACCCTGCCGATCGCCGACGGCGGCATCCTCTACGTCGAACCGGTGTTCACCGAACGTTTGACCAGCACGCCCAACGGTTCCACGTTCCCGCAGCTGGCCCGGGTTTTGGTCAGCTACCGCGAACCCGGCACCGGCGGGGTGCGGATCGGATACGCCCCCACCCTCGCCGAGGCCCTCGACCAGGTCTTCGGCACCGGCACCGGCGCCGTCGCCACCGCACCTGGCGGCGACGCCACCACACCACCACCTACCGATGGGCAACCGCCGGCGCCGCCCCCACCGGGCGCCCCGCCCGCCCCGCCACCGGCGGCATCGGACCAGCTGACCGCGGCGGTTCTCGAACTCAACGTAGCCCTGGCCAACCTGCGCGAGGCACAACGCACCGGCGACTTCACCGCCTACGGCGCGGCCCTGGACCGCCTGCAACAGGCCATCGACACCTACCTGGCCGCGGGCGGAACCCCGCACTGATCCGTCCCCTCGGCGCGATCCGCGGAATGGCGTTGTCCCGTACGGAAAATCATGGATCCGGCGACGCCGGAGAGGCCGGCCAGGACCACCCGCCCGCCGCGCACGCGTGCACCCCAGCTCGTCCCTCCGCCGCCCTCGACCTGATGGCGGCGTGCCGTGGCGTGAAGATCGAACTCGAACCGCGTGCGTCGTACGTGAGGAACGTTTCCCCGGGTCCGCATGTGGCACGGCCTCGCGCTCGAGGTCCTTCAGAAATTCCTCGAGCCGTTCCGTAGTCGACTTGTCCAGTCCATTACGCGGCGAAGGTTGTCAGGCATGCCTTTCACTATCCGCTCCATGTCCGACATCCGTCGTGCCAGGGGAACTGCGGAAGTCCAAGTCCGGCGTGCACGCCGAAGGGGCACGAATGAACCGCCCTGGATCGAGTGGAGACTTCGTTCAGGCCGCCTCGGGGACCGAGGCGACGGTGGGACGCTGTTCACGGTGTCGATTACGTAAATCAGTTCTGCGGCGGGTGAACAGTGCTTGTTCGAGAACGCCGCTGACCAACGGCGTGGCCTTGGTGGTCATCACCCGCCAGCCCAGAATCCGGCGGGAGAAGACGTCGACGCAGAACGCTGTGTAGACGAACCCGGCCAACGTGCACACGTAGGTGAAGTCGCGACCTACCACTGGTCCGGACGCTGCGGTAGTAGGTGGACGGGGCGATGCTGATGGCGTGCTCGGTGAGCGCGGCACAGATCGGGTCGACCCCGAATTGAGAACGGTGGGCGTCGATGTAGTCGACGATCACCGCAGTCGGCGTGGGGGCACCTCCCGCTTGCGGGGGACGACCTCCGCCGCCGCGAAACGCGCTCGCGGTCTTCAATATCTCTTTGGCCCTGCGTAATTCGGTGTTCTCCTTGTGCAGACGTCGAACCTGGTCGGCGTCGGCCTGCTCGCCCGTCGGAGACGCAGCAGGAGCACCTGCCCGATCGGCGGCCTCGATCCAGTTGCGCAGCGCCGCCGGCTTGATGTCGAGCAACTCTCCGACGTAGCGGCGGGCACCGGGCTTCGAGCCTCCGTGATCGCTGATTCGGTCCCGATACATCCGGACGGCGCGCTCCCGGGTCTTGGCGTCGTACTTCTTCTGTGCAGGCATGATCAACATTCTCTTTGTTAGATCAGGAGCCTCCACCTCATCCAGGGCGGTTCAATGCCGGAATCGTTGGATCGAGCTTCGATGCTGATGGTGAGCCAGCCCCGTTCTCGGCGTGCTCTGACAAGGTGTTTGAGGAGTGCGGTCTTCCCGTCGCCACGTAGTCCGGACAGGACCATCCCGCGGTCGTAGTTTGTGCCTTGCTGCGCGCGACGGCAGCTTGAACTCGTCGATCTCCCGGCTTTCCAGGGCGAGAGGGCGAAGCCCGGAGGTCGGCTTGAAGGGATTGAGCGCTGGATGCATGGTTCGCCGTCTATCGGTGTTTATGGCGTTTTATGGGGAATGGGCGCTGGTGAATTCGTCCAACTGATTCGGAATGACGCGGACGCTGAATTCTTCACCGGACAGGTCGGCGCCGGGTAGCTCGAAGGACTCGGCGGTGTCGGCGTCCACGACGGGGGACTGGGTGTCTTTCCTGCTGGCGGTCAGCTGTTCGAGGGACGTGTCCGTCGACTCGTCGGATTCGGTGCGTCGTAGTCGGTGGCTATGGCTGTTTACCTCATGCTCTGGGCGTTCGGGCCCGCCAGGCTAGAGGGTCCCGTGCCGCGACACGCTCCCGGGGGTCGGGCCGCGCGGCGGGTACGGCGTGTGTGGCGGGAGCGCTCGGTTTCGGACATGCCACCCCAGATGCCGTGAGATTCGGTGGCGGTAAGGGCGTGGGCGCGGCAGGCGGCGAGCACGGGGCAGTCCTGACAGATCTGTTTAGCGGCGTGCTCACGCTGGGCACGGCCGCGGCCGCGTTCACCGTCGGGGGAGAAGAACATCTCGGTGTCGGCGCCGCGACAGGAGGCGCGGTGCTGCCAGTCCCGGTCGATGATGGGGTGGTGCGAATGATCAGGCACAGCGGATAGGTCGCTTTCAGAGTCGATCGTTTACGATCCGCCGGAAAGGGCGGGGCACGCAAGGGTGCGGCTGGCGGGCCGAAACCGGTCGCCGACGGAGTGTGCACGGCAAATCGATGTGGGGCGTGGGTTGGCGTGACTTCCTTCGAGGGACGGAATGGGTCCGGGCGCGCACCGTCCTTTGCAGGCCGTAAAGCGTTGTGCGACATGGTCTCTCGACACATCGCGGTTTCACTCCCTGAGACCTCGGGAGAGGCAGTCGGGTAACGGCAGCGACCGACTGGGTTCGGGACTTGTAATCGGTGCGTACCGCGTTCACGGGAGTGGGCGTGTCGGTGGGTTGATGCCTGGGCTCGACATCGGTGGACCGGGAGACACCCGGATGCTTCACACCCGTGCCGCCTGTAAAGAGTTGGTGAAAGGGTGTGATGTCAAGGCTATCGGCACGCAGGCGGACGATTGCGAGAATCGCTCGAAAGTAACTGGCATCACATCCGCTGTATCTACGCGACCGCCGTCAGCGAGCGACTGGCCCTGTGTTCCGCCCCCGAGAATTCATATGTTGGCTGATCGGCCAGGTCGGCCTGTCGATGCTTCCCCGAAGCTGCCCGTACTGATTGATCCACCGGGGACCGCCCTCGGTCGAAGCGGCTTACGTCGGTCAGGTGGAGGAGAGCGATCGCGCTGTGGTCGGCGATGATGCGGGCAAGAACTCCCGACGGAGGAACCGCCCCGTAGCCGGGCGGCAAAGGCGGCTCAGGAAGCGCACCGAATCCTCATGGTGGCGGGCACGGCCAAGTGATAGCCCGGCCTGTTCTCGGCCTACCCGCGAGAACCGGACGCCGCGATGCCGAGCCCCAAGAGCAGGACCCGAGGGCGACGGCCGGTGATCAGTTCCCAGCGACCAGGAGTTTGGGACCGCGAGATGACCACTTCGCGGTCCGAAATCGGATTCGCCCGAGGATCCCGGCTCAGACGAAGACTTCGTTGGACATCCGCACGGTGGGGGGTGACGTTGTGCCAGCCGGCGGAAGCAACGAGACCCGCCGCCGTCTGGGGCTGGGCAGCCGCGACCACGATGCGGGACCCGCTGTCGAGTGCACTCGATGTGGCGATGACGACGATGGGTCGAACTTGGTCGGTCACCGAACTTCGCCCGGGTGGGCACGACACGGCCCGCCCGGACGTTGTCTATACAGCACCCGAATGCGGGTGGGAATCCGGTGCCGAGCCGAACTCAGGGAGAAGTCATGGCCACCGACTACGACGCATCCCGGCGAACCCGTCCGGAGGAACTGGACGACGAAACGGTCTGCCCACGGCGGATGCTTGCCCGGCTGGCACCCCCGCCGAACTGACATGGACGGGGATTTGTCATCCCCATAGAAGTGGCCGTGTCATTGCGCCGGGTGAGGCGCTGGGGTCAAGACCCAGCGCCCGCAACGTCAGCGAGGACGAATTGATCGTGGTGGTACCCCGGCTCAGCGCAGAACTCCACACCAAAGGGCGCACCCACTAGGGTCGGGTCCGTGCCCGTTCATGACGTCGACGCGTTGCTCACCCATTTGAGGTCACTCGACGAGAGTCGGCTCGCCGCGGTCCTGCGCCGGCGGCCGGAGGCGTTGTCTTTGCCGTGGCCCGCAGACATCGCCGATCTGGCCGAGCGCTTGCACGGTCAGGAATCGATCGTGCTCGCCTACACTCGCCTGCCGCAGCCGCACACCGAGGTGCTCGGCGCCCTCACCTTGGTCGAGCAACTGGGGCTCCCCGTCACGGCCGCCGGTGCGTCGACGTGGCTGGGCAGTGACCCGGAGGTGGTCCAGCCATTCCTCGACGACCTGCATGAGCGCGCCCTCACGCTGGTCACGCCCGACGGCGAGATCACGACACCCGCCCAGTTCCCGGCGGTAGGAGCGGGGCTGGGCCAACCCGTGCGAGTGCTGCTCGAGGACATCACGCTGGAGAAGCTGCGTGCGCTGGCCGCGAAACTGAAGGTCAGGGGTGACGGTTCCAAGAAAGTCGTGGTCGATCGCCTCGCCACCTATCTCTGCGACCCCGAAGCGGTCCGAACTCTCGTCGACGCCGCGCCGCCCGCTGAGCGTGATCTGCTTCTCGAGTGCGCCGAGCAGGGAGCCGCGCTGGAATACTTCCCGATGTACTTCGGGTCCTACCCCGCGACCGCACGGGAGCAGCCCGGTCACTGGGCTGTCGCGCGTGGGGTCCTGTGGCCGAGCTACGACGGCGCGGCCTTCATGCCGCTGGAGGTGTCGCTGGCGTTGCGTGGAGTGCGGTGGCGGCTTCCGTTCCATCCTGAACCGCCGCCTCTCGCGCACCATTCGGTGCCGACCGAGCACGCGGACGCCGAGGCCGCGTCGCGCCTGCTGCGGATGATCGAGCGGGTCTCGGCGCTGGTGGATGCGGCGACGACCGAACCGATTCCACTTATCAAGTCCGGCGCGGTGGGAATGCGGACGCTGCGCACGTTCGCGAGGAACTGGGATGTCGAGGCGGACGAGCTGCGGCTCGCCGTGGAGCTGGCCCTGGCCACCGCGGTGCTCGCGCCGGCACCGGCACCCGCACCCCCGAAGAGCCGTGGGCGCAAGCGGCCGCCGCCGCAACCCTCACCCGGTCTGATCCCCGGTCCTGCGGTGTCGGCGTGGCAATCCGCAGACGCCGCGACCCGGGGACGCGCACTTCTCGAAACCTGGTGGCAGTCGGACAGCTCGGTGCTGATGGATTCGACGGTGACTGCCGAGCTGGGCGACACCGCCGTGTACCGGCACCTGCGTCACGAACTGGTCGACGTGTACGCCACGTTGGCGCACGGGCAGGGAGTGTCGGACATCGCGGAACTGGCCGGTCTGCTGGGCTGGCGCGCACCGCTGATCGGCGAGGACATCGTCGGGGACGTTCTCGCCGCGGCCGTCCACGAGGCCGAGCTGCTCGGTCTGCTGGCGCTGGGCGCCGCCACCGCGTTGTGCCGTGGCCTGCACACCGGCACCCTCGCGTCCGCGACTTCGGAGCTGATGTCCGGCGCCCACACGTCCGCGGTGATCGGTGCCGATCTCACCGCGGTAGTCCTCGGCCCGCCGGCGACCGCCCTGTCGCGATTCCTGGACAGCGTCGCCGACCGGGAGTCCCACGGGGCGGCCACGACCTGGCGGTTCACGCCGGGCAGCATTCGGGCGGCGTTCGATCGGGGGAGCACCGCCCGGGACCTGATCGGTGAGCTGACGTCCATCGCACCCGCGGGCCTTCCGCAGGCGTTGGAGTACCTGATCGGCGATGTGGCCCGCACCCACGGGCAGGTGGGCGTCGTGGAGCTCGGCTGCGCCGTCATCGCCGACGACCCGACGCTGCTGGTGGAGCTGGTGGGCAACCGGAAACTCGGCAAGCTGGGACTGGCTACGCTCGCCCCGACGGTGGTGGCTTCCCGCAGCGACGCCGGAACGACGCTATCCGTGCTGCGGATGGCCGGCTATGCGCCGGTTGTGCGCGAGGTCGACGGCAGCGTGCTGATCTCGGCGCCGCCGAACACGGAGTCCGTCGCCGACGTCGACGGCCGCGAGCTCGAAGCTGTCGGAATTGCTGCCGCCGATCCCGACCGGCATGCCCGCCACCTCGCCGCCACGGCCACCCGCGCGCCCCTCGAACCTGCCGGACAGTTCCAGTTCTTCGCCGCTCTGCGCGGCTGTGGCGAGGCCGAGCCAATCTGGGAGCTGGTGGCGGGCCAGCCCGCCCAGATCACGCACGACGGCCGCACGCAACTGGTCCACAGTGCGGCGCTGTACGGAAACACTCTTACCGCGTGGAGTACCACAACCGAACGGTACGAGGACTTTCCGGTGGCGCAGATCTCGATTTCCGGACCACCCGGGGCCGGGCTCTGAGATCACGCGTCCGGGCAACAGCGAGGCGTCCCCATCTGACTGCTCGGCGGCGTGCGGCACGGTGAGGTGAATGCCGCACGTGCCACCCGTTCGCGGAGTGTGCAGGCGACACCCCAGGGAGAGCGGTGCCGACCCTCTCGGCCGCGGACGCTCGAAACGCGTCAGCGGACGAGAGCGTAAGAGCCCAGCTTGGCCGACACCGCCTCGAGCTTCCCGTCGTACCGACCTTCGGCAATCTCATTCATGAACAGCTCGGCGCCGTCAACATCGAAGGTGTCGTTCAGAGACACCGTTCAGCCGGAGGAAGGTCCACGCCACCCACGACATCGAGGAATCGATCTGGGTCTACCTGGTGCGGGACTGGGACGACAAGGATATGTCCTCACTCATGGGGAACCCCCAAGGTCCTCGCACGCCTGCAGCGCCACCCGGTTGGCCGTGTACCAGGTGACCACCAGACCGTCGGCGCTGGCCCGGGCGTGCAGCTTGTACTGCCGGATGACGGTTTTCGCCAGCGGCCACTTGTTGGCGCGGACGAAGTCCTGGACTCCCCGAGGTCGAGCTTGCCGTCCCGCGGATCCCAGTTGTTGATCACCACGATGTTACGGAATCCCGCGGGCTCGGGCACCTTTCGGATCGTGCGGGCGGTCGGGTCGAGCGAGAGCGGTTCGGTTTCCATCGGCACCGTGACGTGTGCGGTGGACAATTCTGCGGTGGGACAATGAAGTGTCGTCACGACCACGCGCCCGTCGAGGAGGCGCATACGCGGTGAAATCACGAAACGAAGGTCGGCGCCTCGACCGCGTCCGCGCGATCGACTGGAACCGGGTGCCCGATGCGACGGACGCCGCCGTGTGGGATCGGTTGACCCGCAACTTCTGGCTCCCGGAGAAGGTGCCGCTGTCCAACGATCTTCGCTCCTGGCAGACGTTGACCCCGGCCGAGCAGCAGATGACCGTCCGGGTGTTCACAGGGCTGACACTGCTCGACACCGCCCAGGCCACGGTGGGGGCCGTCGCCATGATCGCCGACGCCGTCACCCCGCACGAGCAGTCGGTGCTGACCAACATGGCGTTCATGGAGTCGGTGCACGCCAAGAGCTACAGCTCGATCTTCTCCACCCTGTGCTCGACACGGCAGATCGACGAGGCGTTCACCTGGTCGGAGGAGAACGCTCACCTGCAACGCAAGGCCCAGATCGTCCTCGACTACTACCGCGGCGACGACGCGCTCGCACGCAAGGCGGCCTCGGTGATGCTCGAATCGTTCCTGTTCTACTCGGGGTTCTACCTGCCGCTGTACTGGTCCTCACGGGGCAAGCTCACCAACACCGCCGACCTGATCCGACTGATCATCCGCGACGAGGCGGTGCACGGGTTCTACATTGGCTATAAGGTCCGGCGCGGGCTCGAGCGGATGCCCGTCGGCCTGCGGGCCGCCCACCACAACTACACCCACGAGCTGCTGCACGCCCTGTATGAAAACGAGGTCGGGTATGCGCAAGATATGTACGACGAGGTCGGCTGGACCGAGGACGTGCTGCCGTTCATGCGGTTCAACGCGAACAGGGCGCTGGCGAACCTCGGCTACCACCCCGCGTTCCGGGACGACGAGTGCCAGGTGAATCCGGCGATCCTCGCTGCCCTGGACCCCGGCGGCGGGGAGACGCACGAATTCTTCTCCGGTGCCGGCAGCTCGTACGTGATCGGCAAGCACCAGCACACCGAGGACGCGGACTGGGACTTCTGACCCCGCGTGGTTGCCACGTCACGGTCGGAGATGGCCAGGGACGGGGCAATGGTCGACCGGCTCGGTGACCGCGCTGGGGTGTTGATCGTCGGCGACACCGGTTCGGAGGAGAAGGGCACCCGCTCGGCCGGGGTTCAACGCCAGTACTCCGGCACCGCGGGGGCGGGGTACAAATTTGTCTGGTCGGGGTGTTCCTCGCTACCGGCAGTGCGGCCGGGCACGCCTTCCACAAGGTCGTCGCGGCGGCGTTCCCGTGGGTGAGCTACCTGTCGGTCGAGGAGGTCGCGGACTTTATCGACGCGCTGATCGCGTCGCTGCGGGCGGGTTTGTCGCTGGATAATCCGGATCCACCGGCCCGCACGATCGAGACGTGGCGGCACACGGAGGTGTATGCCGATCCGGAGTTCGCCCAGGCTCCTGTCGACGCCGTCCGCGGGTGATGTGGGGGCTGTGCCGGTTCCTGAGCTGTGAGCCTGAAGTATGCGGGCACGGGGCGTCCTACATACACCGAATGATGTTGCCACTGGGGGGGAAAGGGCCCGAGTAGATCCCGGCCGGTGGTTCGATTTTCGGCAATGAGCCGGGCCGTACCGCGGCGGCGAGCCGCTCGAGCTTGTGGCGCGCCGCGATCACGACGGGCCGTCCGCGGTGCGGGGTCGGGGTACGAGTTCGAACCAGGCGCTGATCCCACCCTGTAGGTGCGGATCCGGATAGCTGAGGGCCAGGCCCTGCTGGTCGAAGGCGGCGAACCATTCCGTCCAGGAGATGTGTTCGAGACCGGAGTCGACTCCGTGCAGGTCGATTCGGAGTACGTCGTCGGGCGTGGTGCGGGGGACCCGGGCGGGGATGCCGTGATGAGCCTGGGTCCATTGACGGATTTCCTCGTGGTCGGTGGTGAGATGCGTGTGTGTGGTCATGAGTTCGATCCTGCTGTGTCGCGACGTGGTCTCGTCGCGGCTCGGTCGCCGGGTGCGGGTGAGGTGATCGTCGGGGCGATCGACACCGGGTGCGCGGCGGCCCCAGGCGTGGGACCGGCGCGGGGGCAGTGCCTGCATACCCACTGCGGGCGGGTTCAATCAAGGCCCGACCTGGGTACCGCGCACGCCGCACGGAGCGTCTCCGGCCGGGGGAATGCCATCGTGGGGTGATCAGGCCACCGGGGCGTGTGCACACCAGATGGAGGTGCTCCACAGCGTGAGGGGAGGCACAGAATCCATGCTGGGCCCGGATGCCGGATGCCGGATGCCGGATGCCGGATGTCGCCGTGACCGAAGCGGGAAACGGCTGGTCGCTGAGTTCTACCCGCATGGGGTTGGTGTCTGGATGGCTGAGATGCACGCCGATCCTCGCGGCGGAATGACTATCGCGAGGACTTCTTCTGTCATGACGAGGACTTTCGGGGTTTGCGGGCAGCCGGATTCCCCGGCCGCCGAGAAATCCGCGTAACTTATGGCGGCGTGTCCAGGTCGAGGATCCGCTCTACGGGACGGCCTCCACGCAGGCATCGGACGTTGCGGGTGCACGCGGTGAGTTCGGAGAGGGCCTCGTGTACCTGGCCGGTGACGTCCCACACATCGGGGACGAGGTTTCGGCAGGCGATGATGCCGACGTCGAGGTGCCGTCCGTAGGACATGGCGGCGATGGTGATGCCGCCGGCCACGTCGCTGACGGCGGAGACGGGAAAGTTCCCCGTCACCTCGATGCCCGCGGTGTACAGCGGCCGAGCAGGGCCGGCGGCGTGGGAGATGATCAGGTTGACCGGTGGCGTGGGCATGGTCAGCGCCCGCAGCGGTGTGCGTGAGATCAGACCGCGCAGCGCCCGCGGCAGCGCGGCGCCGAAGTCGCGGACGAGGGTGGCAGGTGCGGCGCGGAAACGTTGGGGTGCCGCCGTGAGCGAGGTGTGCACCTTTTGCAGGCGGCGGGCCGGGTCGGCTTCGTTGATCGGAAGGGCGATGGGCAGGAGGGAGAGTCGATGGTCGGCGGCCGCGAACTGTGCGTCGGTGCGCCGCGCGATCGGCATGGCCGCGGCCAGCGCCGTGTCGGGCAGGGCATCGTGGTCGATGAGCCAGCGACGCAGCACGGTGGTGCACAGCGCCGTCACCACGTCGTCGACGGTGAACCCCAACGCGGTCCTGACCGCCTCGACCTCCTCGAGCGGCAACGAGGTGAACGCGAAGCGTCGGCGCGCGGTGACGGGGCCGTTGAATGGGGTGTCGGGCGGTGTCGGTGCCCCGGCCGTCGGCTCGTCAGCCGACCACCGCCATACGCCCGGGGTCAGCCTTCGGGCGAGTGTGCCCAGCAGGTCCGCGCCGGGGAGGGCGCGGGCGAGCTCGGGCAGGTGCGGCGCCAGCCGGAGCGAGGACCACATCAGTTGCGCGGGCAACAGTGAGAGATGCCAGGCACTGTTGCCGAGCATCCCCAGGGCGCCGGCCGCCTGGTACTGCTCGTCGCTGAGCCGGTGCGGCACCGTGCGGGGTCGCGGGGTGGTGTCCATCAGCACCGCGAGGGCCTGCGCCGCGGTCAGGCCGTCGATCACCGCGGGGTGCACCTTGGTGTAGATCGCCTGCCGGCCACCGGTGAGCCCGTTCACCAGATAGCACTCCCACAGGGGCCGGTCGCGGCTCAGTGGACGTGCCGCGAGACCGGAAATCTGCTCGGCGAGCTGTTCGTCGGTGCCGGGTCCGGTCAGGGCGACCTCCCGGATGTGATAGCCGAGGTCGAGGAACTCGGAGTCCACCCAGTAGGGCCGGTCGAGCCCGAGGGGTACCTCCTGTAGCCGCCACCGCAGTGGCCCTACCAGGTGTAATCGGCCACCGACGAGCGTCCGGAGGTCCTGCACCGTGAGCCCGCCGCCCGGCGTGGTGGGGCCGAGGACACTCAGGACCCCGACATGGGTGAAGGTGGTGGATGTCTCGGCATCGAGGAACTGCGTATCGAGTGAACTGAGCTGGTGCATAAGGTTTTACCTGGATTGGGTGAGCCAACGTGCTGGGCGAGCCCACAAGGCGTCACCACAACGCTACGCCGTGGCGCGTCCCCGTGGTGTCCCGAGCCGTTGCCTGAATCCTCAGTGAGCCTTGATCGGGCCATTCGAATTGGCGCACAACGAGTTTCGCATTGCGGCCGACGGTGCGGCCGCACGCGAGCAGCAGCGAAGGTTCGTGCGGACATCCCGGCGTGTCCAGATACCGGAGAACTCGGCGATCGCGCCGTGTATGGAAAGGACGTTGGTCCGGCCCACCGGCGTCACTACAACGCCTCCAGCTAGCCCGCTGACGCGCAGGGCATCACCTCACTCGAAGTGTGGGGCGCGGCCGCCGCCCCACAGTTGTTCGGTCACATCCTGGAAGCAGACGAGAATGACCGGGTCGTCGTGTCGCTCGAGCGTGGACCGACTGATTGCGGCGCGCACGGTGGAGCCGTCTCGGTGTGTCAGTGCGACGATCTTCCCGGCCGACTCGGACAGTTCCGTCACGGTCGATCGAAGCGGAGACACTGTTTGGACCAGGTCTCCGATCGAACACTCACGGAGCGCGTCCTGCGGATACCCCAGCATGTGTTCGAAAGCCCGATTCATGTAGATGACGAGACCGTCCTGAGCCACAGCCAGCACCGGCACCGGCAGCCTGTCCAGTAGCACGAGGACGGGGAGCTGCTCGAGGTAACCCAGCGCGGTCTCCGGGTTCGGGCGTCGTCTCTCCATACTCGAACTATCGAGGGCAGAACTTTCCCGTTACTGGTTTTCAGATCTCGATTTCTCTTCCGGTGATCGGGTCGCGCCTTCTCAGCGACCCGAATGGGCGCTCTATCAGGATGACGGGCCGTTGGGTCGGCGCCGGATTCTACCTCAACGATCGATTTCACTCTCTATGTACGTCGCATGCGCGAGCCGGGTCATGCGGTCGCCGGCTCGCGTTGGTATCGCACATTCCTGACGAGCGAACTGATCCGTGCCAGCGAATTCGCGAGTACCTCTGGCGATATTCTCTTGCGGTTTCTGCGCGGAGTGGGTGACCCGGCGATCACTCCCACGCTTCTGCGCGGGTACGCCCAGCGGGCGCGTGATTCTAAGCTCGAGGCGGTCGACGGCGTCGGTCACTGGATTGTCGATCAACCACCCGAGTTGGTGCTTGAACGACTTGGAGCGTTCCTACAGGACATCTGAGGTGTATCTCTGATTCGGTCGCTACGGGCGCTGACCGAGCGAGACAGCAGAGGAATCGCAATCGGGACTGGACGCACCCACGACTCGGGGTGCACGTGATGCACGGTGCATCACTCTGGGCTTGTTGCAGACGATCGTTGTGCGTGATCGGGCGCCGGCGGTGGTGCTCCCGCTTGCGGGTGCACGTTTGTTGCGGCGGGCTCATTGAAGGTCGTTTCGCTTGTGCGGGGCTTGGCGCAGGGCCAAATGGCCATGGCTGACGCGGCCGCAGCAGCGAACACCACCGTCTTCAGTTTCGACGGGGCACTCGAGGGGGCAGCGAAGTCCCTCGCAGAGCAGAGCCCCAGAACCGCGAAACTGGCAGAAGAGGTTCTCTCGATGCAGAGGGCCGCACAAGCAAAGAAAGCCGTCCAAGCCGCAAAAAGTGTCCAGCAACTCAGCGAGGGCGCCCGAGACGCCAGGGCCTTCGGTCCGGCGAAGAGGGCCAGGGAGGCCCGGCTGCTTACTCGGCCTCAATGGGTCCGCTATCCAACCCGGCCAGAGCGGGCGCTCGCCGATGTCGAACCGCAACTAACCGGCAGCGTCGACGAGGTAGGTGTTGAGAACTCGTGCAATGTCTGCCAAAGCGCCTGGCGTGGTCATACGAATGTGCGTGACATCGATGGGGTAGTACTCGATGGAACCGGATATGTATGGCTGCCAGCAGCGTTCGGTAAACTCTCGGGTCATGTCGTCGGTTGCAGTGGCGGCGAAAAATACCATGTCTCCGTCGTACGCGGGGGGTTGGTAATTGGCGACCAGTCGTGGCGCGTCATTGAAAGATGCGACGATCCGCTTCACGTGTGATGGCTGGAGAAACTCGAATGCTCCAGTCCGCGTGTGGATCAGTTCGGTCGCCTGTTCAGCCGACAAGGGTGCCCCGGAGGCATCGAAGTCTTCGGCGCCGAATCCAATCAGATCGGCCAGCTCGACCAGAATGTCTCCCACAGTGAATTCCCGGGCTGCAGCCGATTCCGCTTCGCGCAGCCGGCTGTCCAGCATCGCTAGCAGTGAGACCTTCTGCCCCAGAAGGCGAAACCGTGTGGCTACGGCGTGGGCGATGACTCCGCCCAATGACCAGCCGAGTAGGTGATATGGGCCGTGTGGTTGCACGGCCTGGATTTCTCGGACGTATTGCTCCGCCAACTGTTCGATCGAACGGGGATGCGGGTCGTCTTCGACGAGTTCGGGGGATTGGAGCCCGTAGATTCGCCGTCCCGGTTCGGTGTATGGAGCCAAACCTGCGTAACACCAGGCCAATCCGCTAGCCGGGTGTATGCAAAAGATCGGGTCGGAATCCCCGGCTGATCTGATCGGCAACAGGACGTCGAACGCCGAAGGTCCGGTCGGCGCAATAGGTGTCGACCCGTCGGAGGCTGCCCCGACTCTACGGGCGATCGCTTCCACCGTGGAGTCTGTGAAGAGCCACGCAACTTGGATCTCGACGCCGAGAGCCTCTTGCAGCCGCGCACTGACCTGGGTGGCGAGCAGCGAGTTGCCGCCCAGGGTGAAGAAGTCGTCGTCGAGTCCGATGCGGTCGTGGCCGAGGACGTCGGCGAACACCCCGGCAACGAGGCCCTCGACCACCGTGACCGGCGGCCGGTACTGCGGTGTCGGCAGCACCGGGGTGGGGAGTGCTCGTCGGTCGATCTTGCCGTTGGTGGTCAGCGGTAGTGCGTCGAGGATGGTGATGGGGTTGGGCAGCATGTAGTCGGGGAGGTGGTCGGCGGCGTAGGCGCGGATCGCGGTGGGGTCGAGGGGGGTGTGGTCGCGGGGGACGATGTAGCCGACGAGTCGGTCGCCGGTGTGGGGATCGTGGTGTATTGCGGCGACGGCGTGGGTGATGTCGGGGTGGGTGGTGAGGGTGGCTTCGATTTCGCCGAGTTCGATGCGGTGGCCGCGGATTTTGACTTGGAGATCGCGGCGGCCGAGGAATTCGAGGTTGCCGTCGGGGTGCCAGCGCACGAGGTCGCCGGTGCGGTACATGCGTTCGCCGGGTGGGCCGAACCGATTTGCCACGAACCGTTCTGCCGTCAACCCCGGCCGGCCCAGATACCCCCGCGCCAGCTGGATCCCGGCCAGGTGCAGTTCTCCGGTCACGCCGACCGGAACCGGATGCAAGCGGTGGTCCAACACGTAGGCGTGGCAGTTGGTCTGGGGTGTGCCGATGGGTACCACCGACTCTTCGGGCTGGGTGCAACGGTGACAGATGACGCTGACGGTCGTTTCGGTGGGCCCGTACTGGTTCCACACCGTCGCCGGACTGAACTCCGCCAACCGCGCCACCGTCTGCCCGGACAGTGATTCACCGCCGAGGTAGACCACCTTCAGCCCACCGAGCGCGTCCGACCACCGGCTCGCCATCAGACTGGTTAGCACCGTCGGCACCGACGCCAGGTGGGTGACCTTCTGCGCCCGGATGAGCTCCGCCAGGTAGTCGGGGTCGCGTTGGCCGTCCGGGCTCGCCAAGACCATGCATCCGCCGATCTGTAGCGGTGCAAAGAGGTCGGGGGTCGACGCGTCGAAGGTCACCGCGTTGCTCTGCAGGAGACGGTCACCGGCACGGTGATCGAACGCCTCGACCACCCACCGCACCTGATTGACGATTGCGCTGTGGGCCACGGTTACCCCCTTCGGGCGGCCGGTCGATCCCGAGGTGAACATCACGTAGGCCGTGTTCTGCGGGCGCAGTGGTGCACGACGGTCCGCGTCGGTCACCGGCATCGCGGACACCCGTGACAGATCGATGGTGTCGATGTGGAGGACTGGTATGTCGTGCGGAGGGTCGTTTCCGTCGTCGTGGGTGGTGGTCAGCATGCAGGTTGGTTGTGCCACTGAGAGTATGAAGTGTGCGCGCTCGGCTGGGTGGTCGGGGTCGATGGGTAGGTATGCTGCGCCGGCGGTGAGGGTCGCGTAGACGCCGATGACGAAGTCGATGGAGCGGCGCATCCGCAGTGTCACGATGGTTTCCGGGCCTACTCCTTGTGCGATCAGGTGTCGGGCGAGACGGTTGACGCGTGCGTTGAACTCGGCATAGGACAGTGTTCGGTTTCCGTCGATGACCGCGATGGCGTCGGGTGTGCGCGCCACCTGCGCACCGAACATCGACACCAGCGTGTCGGTGGTTGGCGCATGATCGGTGTGGTTCCAGTTCCCGAGGATCAGCTGTTTCTCGGTGGGGTCGAGGAGGTCGATGTCGCCGACCGGGCTGTCGGGATCGGCCACCACTGCCTCGAGGAGCCGGGTGAATCTGTCGGCGAAGCCGCGGACGGTGTCCTCGTCGAACAGGTCCTGCGCGTAAGTCAGCGTGGCGGTCAGACCGCGAGCGGCACCATCCCGATCGACGCGTTCACTTACCGTCAGCGTGAGGTCGAACTGCGTGGCGGCGTGGTCGATGTCCTCGATACGGGCGGTCAGCCCCGCCAATTCCAGTTTCGGGTGCTCCTGGTTCTGGAAGACGAGCATCACCTGGAACAGTGGGTGCCGGGTGGTCGACCGTGCCGGGTTGAGGGCCTGTACCACCCGTTCGAACGGCACGTCGGCGTGCTCGAACGCGGCCAGGTCGATTTCTCGCACCGTCGAGAGCAGGTTGGTGAAGCTGCTGGCACCGTCGACCGGGGTTCGCAGTGCGACGGTGTTGACGAACATGCCGACCAGATCGTCGAGGGCTGGGTCGCCGCGGCCGGCGACGGGGGTGCCGATGATGACGGCAGTGGAGCCCGATATCCGGGCCAAGGACACCGCGAACGCGGTGTGCAGCACCATGAACACCGTAGCGGCGTGTCGCCGTGCGATCTCAATGACCGCGCGGTGGGTCTCCACGCCGACCGTGAACGCGTGTGTCCGTCCACGGTGCGACACCACGGGCCGGGTCCGGTAACCCGGCAATTCGAGCTGTTCCGGTAGCCCGGCGAGTATCGAACGCCAGTACGTCAGCTGCTGGGTGAGCAACGAGCCCAGGTCGTCGTCGGAGCCGAGTATCTCCCGTTGCCACAGGGTGTAGTCGGCGTACTGGACCGCTAGCGGTGGCCACGATGGCGCGTGTCCGCCTGTGCGAGCCGTGTAGGCGGCCACGAGATCTCGGGCCAGCGGGGCGATCGAGGAGCCGTCGGCGCAGATGTGGTGCAGCACCACGGCGAGCACATGCTCGTTTTTGGCCGTCTCGAACACGGCGGCCCGCAGCGGCACCGATTCTGTGACATCGAACCCGGCCGAGGCCATCGAGGTCAGCCGTGCGGCGAGCTCGTTCTCGGTCACGGCGGCGGTGGCGAATCCGCCGCTGACCTCCGCCGCCGGGACAACCACTTGGTACGGGCCGGCCTCCGATTCGGGGTAGATCGTCCGCAGGGTCTCATGTCGGTCCACGACGTCTGCGATCGCTGCCAGCAGTGCGGCCGTGTCCATGGTCCCCGACAGGCGCACGGCGAACGGGATGTTGTAGACCGGTGAGTGCGGGTCGAATCGGTTGAGGAACCAGATTCGTTGCTGCGCATACGATAGCGGGATTCGTTCGGGTCGGGGCCGCGGCAGCAGGGGTGTGCGTGCGCCGGCCGTCGCCTGGGATTCGAGCCACTTCGACAGTGCCTGCACCGACGACGCCTCGAACAACACCCGCATCGGCACCCGCGCATCCATCGCGACACCCAGCCGCGACACCGCTTGCGTCGCAAGCAGCGAGTTGCCGCCCAGGGTGAAGAAGTCGTCGTCGAGCCCGACCCGGTCGTGGCCGAGGACGTCGGCGAACACCCCGGCAACGACCCCCTCCACCACCGTCATCGGCGCCCGGTACCGCGGCACCGGCAACACCGGTACCGGCAACGCCCGCCGATCCACCTTCCCACTCGCCGTCAACGGCAACCGATCCACCACGGTAATCGGCGAGGGCACCATGTAGTCGGGGAGGCGGTCCGCGACCATCGCGCGGACACGAGCCGGGTCGAGGTGGGCGCCGTCACGGGAGACGACGTAGCCGACGAGCCGGTCCCCGGTGTGCTGATCATTGTGCACCGCGGCGACAGCCTGGGTTACGTCGGGATCCGCCGTCAGAGTTGCTTCGATTTCGCCGAGTTCGATGCGGTGGCCGCGGATTTTGACTTGGAGATCGCGGCGGCCGAGGAATTCGAGGTTGCCGTCGGGGTGCCAGCGCACGAGGTCGCCGGTGCGGTACATGCGTTCGCCGGGTGGGCCGAAGGAGTTGGCGACGAACCGCTCGGCGGTCAGTCCGGGCGGGCCGTGATAACCCCGTGCCAGTTGCACCCCCGCCACATACAACTCGCCCACCACCCCCACCGGTACCGGATGCAAGCGGTGGTCCAACACGTAGGCGTGGCAGTTGGTCTGGGGTGTGCCGATGGGTACCACCGACTCTTCGGGCTGGGTGCAACGGTGACAGATGACGCTGACGGTGGTTTCGGTGGGCCCGTACTGGTTCCATACCGTTGCAGGACCGGACTGGGTCAGTCGCGTCACCGTGCGCCCGGACAGTGTTTCACCGCCGAGGTAGATCACCCGCACGCCGCGGAGAACGTCGGGTGATCGGCTGGCCATCAGGGCGGTCAGTACCGTCGGTACCGAGGACATGTGGGTAATCGCATGGCTGCGAATGAGTTCGGCGAGGTAGTCGGGGTCGCGTTGGCCGTCGGGCCCTGCCAACACCACGCAGGCACCGACCTGCAGCGGAGCGAAGAGATCGGGGGTCGACGCGTCGAAGGTCACCGCGTTGCTCTGCAAAAGACGGTCACCGAAGCCGTAATCTAACGCAACCCACTGCACCTCGTTGGCGATCGCGCTGTGGGCCACGGTTACCCCCTTCGGCCGGCCGGTCGATCCCGAGGTGAACATCACGTACGCCATGTTCTGCGGGCGCAGCGGTGCACGACGGTCCGCGTCGGTCACCGGCGCCGCGGATACCCGTGACAGATCGATGGTGTCGATGTGGAGGACCGGTACCGGGTCGGACAGATCGATTTGGTCGTCGTGGGTGGTGGTCAGCATGCAGGTTGGTTGTGCCACTGAGAGTATGAAGTGTGCGCGCTCGGCTGGGTGGTCGGGGTCGATGGGTAGGTATGCTGCGCCGGCGGTGAGGGTCGCGTAGACGCCGATGACGAAGTCGATGGAGCGGCGCATCCGCAGTGTCACGATGGTTTCCGGGCCTACTCCTTGTGCGATCAGGTGTCGGGCGAGACGGTTGACGCGTGCGTTGAACTCGGCATAGGACAGTGTTCGGTTTCCGTCGATGACCGCGATGGCGTCGGGTGTGCGGGCGGCCTGCGCACCGAACATCGACACCAGCGTGTCGGTGGTTGGCGCATGATCGGTGTGGTTCCAGTTCCCGAGGATCAGCTGTTTCTCGGTGGGGTCGAGGAGGTCGATGTCGCCGACCGGGCTGTCGGGATCGGCCACCCCGGCCTCGAGGAGCCGGGTGAACCGATCAGCGAACCCTCGCACCGTGTCCTCGTCGAACAGGTCGGCTGTGTAGGTCAATGCTGCGTTCAGCCCCGTGGGGGCGCCCTTGTCGCCAAAACGTTCGCTGATGGTGAGGGTCAGGTCGAACTGGGTGGCGGCGTGGTCGATGTCTTCGATACGGGCGGTCAGCCCCTCCAATTCGAGCTCCGCGTGTTCCTGGTTCTGGAAGGCGAGCATCACCTGGAACAGTGGGTGCCGGGTGGTCGACCGTGCCGGGTTGAGGGCCTGTACCACCCGTTCGAACGGCACGTCGGCGTGCTCGAACGCGGCCAGGTCGGTTTCTCGCACCGTCGAGAGCAGGTTGGTGAAGCTGCTGGCGGCGTCGACCGGGGTTCGCAGCACCAGTGTGTTGACGAACATGCCGACCAGATCGTCGAGGGCTGGGTCGCCGCGGCCGGCGACGGGGGTGCCGATCGCGATATCGCCGGTGCCCGACATCCGGGCCAGGAACACCGCGAACGCGGTGTGCGCCACCATGAACACGGTCGCGGTGTGCTGTCGTGCTAGTGCGGCTGCCGCGCGGTGGGTGCGTGCGGCGATGGTGAACGTGTGTGTTCGTCCACGGTGGGTGACGGCGGGCGGAGTTCGGTTCACGGGCAGCTCGAGCTGTTCGGGTAGACCATCCAATGTCGAACGCCAGTAGGTCAGTTGCTGTGCGAGCGACGAATCGGGGTCGTCCTCGGACCCGAGTAGTTCGCGTTGCCATAGCGTGTAGTCGGCGTACTGGACCGCTAGCGGTGGCCACGATGGCGCGTGTCCGCCTGTGCGAGCCGTGTAGGCGGCCACGAGATCTCGGGCCAGCGGGGCGATCGAGGAGCCGTCGGCGCCGATGTGGTGCAGCACCACGGCGAGCACATGCTCATCGTCGGCTGTCTCGAACAAGGCGGCGCGCAGCGGCACCGATGCTGTGACGTCGAACCCGGCCGAGGCCATCGAGGTCAGTCGCGCGGCGAGCTCGTTCTCGGTCACGGCGGCGGTGGCGAATCCGCTGCTGACCTCCGCCGCCGGGACAACCACTTGGTGCGGGCCGGTGTCGGATTCGGGGTAGATCGTCCGCAGGGTCTCGTGCCGGTCCACGACGTCTGCGATCGCTGCCAGCAGTGCGGCCGTGTCCATGGTCCCCGACAGGCGCACGGCGAACGGGATGTTGTAGACCGGTGAGTGGGGGTCGAACCGGTTGAGGTACCAGATTCGTTGCTGCGCATACGATAGCGGGATTCGTTCGGGTCGGGGCCGCGCGAGCAGGGGTGTGCGTGCGCCGGCCGTCGCCCGGGATTCGAGCCACTTCGACAGTGCCTGCACCGACGACGCCTCGAACAACACTCGCATCGGCACCCGCGAATCCATCGCGACACCCAGCCGCGACACCGCCTGCGTCGCGAGCAGCGAGTTGCCGCCCAGGGTGAAGAAGTCGTCGTCGAGTCCGATGCGGTCGTGGCCGAGGACGTCGGCGAACACCCCGGCAACGAGGCCCTCGACCACCGTGACCGGCGGCCGGTACTGCGGTGTCGGCAGCACCGGGGTGGGGAGTGCTCGTCGGTCGATCTTGCCGTTGGTGGTCAGCGGTAGTGCGTCGAGGATGGTGATGGGGTTGGGCAGCATGTAGTCGGGGAGGTGGTCGGCGGCGTAGGCGCGGATCGCGGTGGGGTCGAGGGGGGTGTGGTCGCGGGGGACGATGTAGCCGACGAGTCGGTCGCCGGTGTGGGGATCGTGGTGTATTGCGGCGACGGCGTGGGTGATGTCGGGGTGGGTGGTGAGGGTGGCTTCGATTTCGCCGAGTTCGATGCGGTGGCCGCGGATTTTGACTTGGAGGTCGCGGCGG
>NZ_JBHXWI010000070.1:0-42110 GCF_042671975.1 Rhodococcus sp. NPDC127593
ATAGGGGCCTCCTCCGACACGTGTGGATGTGACACCCCCAGCATTCGCCGGGAACCACGAGGAGCGGGAGGCCCCGCCCCTTTCATCGCATCAGGACGCTCCCGTGCTCGGGGCAGGCGAGGAGAATGCCCAACGTCCGGGTGCGCGGCACCCGCACCGGACCAGCCCAGGTCGGGGCCTACCTCCCCGCTGCGAGCGCAGCCACGATGTGTGCAGCGCGCACGCCGACCACCACGCGCACCGCCGGATGTGCGCGAAAACGCGACCCGCCGCTGCGCCGACAGGTGCCGGAAGGTCCTGAGTTCACAAACAAAGACCGGCCGCTACTCGGGTGCCGAATGCTGTACCGGCGAGCGCCATTCAAGGCGCAGAGAAAGTGGCATGGCGCCGACACCACAGCACCCTGGCCTCCCGTGGCAGTCGCGGAGGAGGACAGCCGCACCGCCGATGCGGAGCACGGTGTCGATCAGATCCACGGCGGGGACACCGCTGAAGCTGCGCTGCCCGGGCGGCAGCGTCACGGGCGCGCTTGCACGACTCCGTGTCACGCGGTGCCCATCTGCATGTGCGGTCGGCCCGGCCGTGGACGGTCGACGATCCGCAGACTCATTCCCGCGCCGCCACGGTGAGACAGGCGATCGCTCGAGCTCAGCGCCGCCATCAGAGGCGACCCGACGCCGGTCGCGGGACCGGCCGGCGTCGGGTCGCAGGCGCTCCGGGCGTTCCCACTCAGAAACCGCCCACCGCTCCGACGTTGTCGGCTCCACCGGCATCCGGCCGGCTCCCGGCCGCCTCGAGCCGATAGAGGGCGTTACTTAACGTGGCGTCGAGGTTGTTGAATCCGACCTCCGCGTACAAACCCACGGCGTCGTCGTATAACGTGGTCGCCGGGTACCAGTCCGGTTGGGGGGCAACCCGTCTGGTCGCGCGGCGATACCTCGCCGCCCACCGGTCCGCGACACCGAAGGTGAAGGCGTAGGGGACGGCGGCGAGGAAGCACTCACCGACCGCGGCGGACCCGATCACGGCCGACCGACCCGACAGCACCCGTTCGAAACCGGCAACTCGCGCCCATATTTGCCGTCCCCTCGGCGTGTGCCGAAGACTCGTTCCGGCCGCGAACACACCGAGAGAGCCGATGACGAACACGGCGAAGGGAACACCGAGGATCGTGGGACCGAGCACGCCGAGGAACCCGAGCACGGCGAGTACCGTGCACAGGCACGCCATCGTCCGTCCGATCCACGTTCTGACGGAGATCGCGAGCAGACCGTCCTGCGCCGCCCACGACCGGCAGGCATCGGACATCGCGTGCATGCCCTCTTTCAGAGCGTAACCGGATTTCACCGAGCCGTCGGCGACGAATACCGCTCCCGGCGTCCGGACTCCGAGGGCACCGGCCAGCGTCCGGGATATGGGGTCGATCTGCTTCCACCGCTCCGGGTTGCCGATTCCCTCGATCTGCCAGAGGTCGTCCTCGACAAAGGTCAGCCGGACCACCGACCGCTCGGCCAGGTGGAGCAGTGTCGCCGTCGACGCGCTGTCGCCGATCCGCTTCCTCACCACGTATTCGGTCTGCGCAGGCCCGAGACCGGGGACAGGCCCATACTGCACCGGAACCTCGGGGAGTTCCTCGCGGGCACTTCGCGACCACAGAAGCCCCGCACCCAACGCGACGACCGACAGCCCCACGGCGACCGCAGCAAGCACCGACGACTCGCCGACGACCGCGGCGAGCCCACGCACCTTCGATGCCGGTCCCCACGCCAGGGGCCACAGCAGTCCTATGCATGCCGAGACGCCGAGGAAAACGGCAACAGCAGCGCGCATTTTCGACGCATCCGCCGCAGCCTGGGCCGCGGCGCGTTCCTCTCCGCCAGAATTGGGCTCGCGGTCATCGCCGTTGTCGTACATTTCGCCTACCTCGTTGCCGGGAAGATTTGCCGATACCGCAATCCTCGACACATCCACACCAGGCAACCAGACCACTCAGGAGTACCAACCCCACCTCGAGGTGCCTGGCTCCTCACCCGCTCGGGGGACGACGTTGCCGTGCACGGTGTGTCCCTCGAGGCGGCCGCAGCCCTATCCACCCGCTGCCGCCGATGCTCACTACTCCGTTGGGGTGCCGGTGCGTTCCACGCTTGCAGAGACAAGCTGGCAGACCAGTACTCGCCGCGCCCTCACGAAGGTCCCTCGCGCCCGTGGCCGCGCACTCCGTGGAACGAGATCACCCATCGCACGGTTGAGGTCCGCAACGCCGGGTATCCACCGGTCATGACCACCGAGTACCTGTCGCGCCACTGTTCCCCGCGGGCGGAGGATTACCCCACCGTTCGGATAGTCGCGGCCCGCGAAGCCCAGCTGATGCGGACGCTGGGGCGGGCGGTGAACATCCTCTCGACCGCCGACGTGCCGTTCGCGGTCGGCGGGGACTGCGCCGTGTACGCCCGCGGCGGACCGCCGGCCGAGCACCAGGTGACCATCATCGCCCCGGACAAACAGCTGACCGGTGCAAGGACCGCGTTGGCTGCGGGTGGGATGCGGTCCATCGCGTCCTCCCGGCTCGGATCACGGCAGCTCGTCGGCGGTGATCTCCGGGTCACCCTGCTGTATCCGGCCTGTACCACCGGGACCGGGGAGGGACTCCTCGAGCGGGCCGAGACGATGCGGATCGGGCAGATCTGGGCACCGGTCCTCAGCGGAACCGATCTGATGATCGACAAACTCCGTCATCTCGGTTCTCATCGGTGTGATTTCGTACCGATGCTGCCGGTCGCCCGCGCATTGCGCGATCAGGTCGACTGGACCACCGTGGCGGGGGCCACCGCCGACCTCCCCTGTGCCCGGGCATTTTTGGGGCTGCTCGACGACTTGGCGGTCACACCGTCCGTGGAGGGGCGGACCTGACCCACAGGGGCCGCTGGGGCCCTGCGCTTCATCGAACCGTTCGCCCCGTGCACAGTTCACGTGCCGGCGATGGTTACCGCCCATGGTCCGGTCCGGTTGAGCGGACGCACGCCAGGTATCACTGCAGGTGTGCGGCCGTTGTTCCCGGCAGGGGAGGCCGGTGATGACGATGCGCTCGTCATCACCGGCGACCCACACCGTTGAACTACATTGTCCGGGAATAATTTTGATGCAAGTCCGACCCCAGGACCTAACCGGGGGTTCGATGGTTCCTGCTCAGCGTTGCGCGGCAGCCAGCGTGGTGTTCAAAGTTTTGCTCGGCCGCATCACGGCGACGGCCTTCTCGCCGTCCGGCTTGTAGTAGCCGCCGATGTCAACCTGCGCGCCCTGCACCTCGATAAGCTCCCGCACGATGGTGTCCTCGTTCTTGGTCAACGCCTCGGCAAGCGAAGCGAAGCGTTCCGCCAGTTCCTCGTCCTCGGTCTGCGCGGCGAGTTCCTGCGCCCAATACATCGCGAGGTAGAACTGGCTGCCCCGGTTGTCGAGCTCGCCGGTCTTGCGCGACGGGCTCTTGTTCTCGTCCAGCAGCGTGCCGGTCGCCGCATCGAGCGTCTTGGCCAGGATCTTGGCGCGCTCGTTGTCGGTCTTGATGCCGAGGTCCTCCAGACTGACAGCCAACGCGAGGAACTCCCCGAGCGAATCCCAGCGCAGGTGGTTCTCCTCCACCAACTGCTTGACGTGCTTGGGCGCCGACCCGCCGGCGCCCGTTTCGTACATGCCGCCGCCGGCCATCAGCGGCACGATCGACAGCATCTTGGCGCTCGTGCCGAGTTCCAGGATCGGGAACAGGTCGGTGAGGTAGTCGCGCAGGATGTTGCCGGTCGCCGCGATGGTGTCCATCCCCCGGATCAGCCGCTCCAGCGTGTACCGCATCGAGCGCACCTGCGACATGATATGGATGTCGAGGCCCTCGGTGTCATGATCCTGCAGGTACAGGTCGACCTTCTTGATCAGCTCGTTTTCGTGCGGGCGGTACGGGTCGAGCCAAAACAGGACCGGCATCCCGGAGTTGCGCGCCCGGGTGACCGCGAGCTTGACCCAGTCGCGGATCGGCGCGTCCTTGACGGTGCACATGCGCCAGATGTCGCCCGCCTCGACGTGCTGGGTGAGAAGCACCTCACCGGTTTCGTCATCCACGAAGTTGGCGTCGCCCTCCTCCGGAATCTCGAAGGTCTTGTCGTGCGAGCCGTACTCCTCGGCCTTCTGTGCCATGAGCCCGACGTTGGGGACGGTGCCCATGGTCGTCGGGTCGAACGCGCCGTTGGTCTTACAGAAGTTGATGATCTCCTGGTAGATGCGCGCGAAAGTGGACTCCGGCATCACCGCCTTCGCGTCCTTGGGCCGCCCGTCGGCGCCGTACATTTTACCGCCCAAGCGGATCATCGCGGGCATCGAGGCGTCCACGATAACGTCACTTGGCGAATGGAAGTTCGAGATGCCGCGGGCGGAGTCGACCATGGCCAACTCGGGACGGTGCTCATGGCAGTCGTGCAGGTCCTGAATGATCTCCTCTCGCTGCGTGCTGGGCAGCGTCTCGATCTTGTCGTAGAGGTCAGCGAGGCCGTTATTGACGTTGACGCCCAGTTCGTCGAACAGCTTCTGATGTTTGGCGAACGCGTCCTTGTAGAAGGTCTTCACCGCGTGGCCGAAGACAATGGGGTGTGAGACCTTCATCATCGTCGCCTTGACGTGGAGGGAGAACATCACGCCCGTCTTGCGCGCATCCTCCATCTGCTCCTCGTAGAAATCGAGTAAGGCCTTCTTGCTCATGAACATGCTGTCCATGATGTCGCCCTCGCCCAGGTCCAACCCGGGCTTGAGAACGATCGTCTCGCCGCCTTTGGTCACCAACTCCATCCGGACCTTGCGCTGCCGGTCCAGCGTCATCGACTTCTCGCCGTGGTAGAAGTCGCCGTGCCGCATGTGCGCGACGTGGCTGCGCGAGGCCATCGACCACTCACCCATGCTGTGCGGGTGCTTGCGGACGTACTCCTTCACCGCCCTGGGTGCGCGGCGGTCGGAGTTGCCCTCACGCAGGACCGGGTTGACCGCACTGCCGAGGACCTTGCCGTACCGCTGCCGGATGTCCCGTTCCTCGTCGGTCTTGGGGTCGTCCGGAAAGTCCGGGACCTGGTAGCCCTTGCCCTGCAGTTCCCTGATGGCGGCCAGGAGTTGCGGCACAGACGCACTGATGTTGGGCAGTTTGATGATGTTGGTCTCGGGCAGTTGCGTCAGACGACCCAGCTCGGCAAGGTTGTCCGGGACGCGCTGCTCTTCGGTGAGCCGGTCGGGGAACTCGGCCAGGATCCGCGTCGGTACCGAGATGTCGCTCGACTCGATTTCGATGCCCGCGGCACCGGCAAAGGTGCGCACGATCGGCAGGAAGGCGTAGGTCGCGAGCAACGGCGCCTCGTCGGTCAGCGTGTAGATGATGGTCGGCTGTTTATCGGCGCTCATGGTTGTTCTCCCGCGTCAGTTCGGTCCGCTTTCGAAGGGCTCCGCGTGCGGCTATCCGTATCGCGGCGAGTACCAGGTTACGTGCGACATCACCAGGACCATATTCAAGCGCGGTACTCCGATCTCCGCTTCACTGCGACTCGTTGTTCACCACTCGAACACTCCGGTGGTCAGCCCACATCGATCGCGTTCACCGAGGCGTTGCGTGGCGCGGGAATCTCCGCACCTGCCCCGTCGCCGTCTACCTGCGGTGGACCAGGCTGCGCGCCTCCTACGACCAGTATCCGTGCACCATCGGCGTCGCCGAAGCATTTCGAGTTGTGGACGCGGTGACCACCAGGCCCAGAACGAACGAGAACATCTACGTCGAGGCGCCCGGAGAGCAGCGCGCGATGACAGTCAGGCAACGAAGGCACTATCCAACCTTCGCCGGTGGTGTTCCCGATCGTCGGGACCGCCCACTACACCGGCCATTGCCGTGTGTTCGGCGGTCACCGCCGACCGGCTCACCGAGACCGCCAAACGCGAGTACCTCCGCGCCCTGGGGTGAATCCGGTAGTCAATGAGAGCTGGAGTTGGGTGTTCGTCCGCGTCCACCCGCTCGCCGCGGCACCGATCGTCGCCGGCCTGATGGCAGTCAGCAGCGCGAATCTGGCGCGGCGCAGGGCGGCGGTCGATCGGACGGTGGCCGCGGCGCTGCTCCCTACCCGGTGTGGTGCACCTTCGCCACCATGTTCTCCACCGAGATCTGGCGGCACAACCGCGGATGACCGGACCCGGCGATCCGGTCAATGACCGAGCGGTCGGATCACCAGTCCGCGATTACCGGAACGACGCGCTCGCCCAAGATCTCGAGGGGCGTGATCGACGCGACTTCCGGCACCCATCCGTGAACGTGGGTGATTTCCAGCTTCGACAAGTCCTCGAGCTGACCCAGAAGGCTGTCCACGTTCTGTCCGCCCGCACCCGGGTCGAGCGGGAACATCACGGTCTTCTCGATGGCGTCGTAGTCGGTTCCGAGAGCGTCGCAGTGGCCCTTCAACACCTCCAGCTTGTGCGCGACCTCGGGTCCACCGAACAGATTGCAGGCCTGCGCGTACTGCGCGACCAGCCGAAGCGTCTTCTTCTCACCCCCACCGCCGATCAGAATTGGCGGGTGTGGGTGGCGTAGCGGCTGCGGCACGTTCATCGTGCGGCCGAGCTGGTAGTGCGTTCCCTCGAACGGTCCGTCGTTCTCGCTCCACATCTGCAGGCAGATCTGCAGTGTTTCCTCCAGTCGTTCGAAGCGTTCGGCCGTGGGCGGGAAGTGGAGCCCGAGTCCCACACTCTCGTCCTCGTTCCAGGCGGCGCCGATTCCCAGGTAGGCACGACCCTTGGACAGGACGTCGAGTGTGGTCACGGCCTTGGCAAGAAGGCCTGGCTCGCGGTAGACGGTAGCGGTGACCCAGGCCAGCAAGTCCACCTTCTTCGTGACGGCAGCGAGGTAGCCGAGAGTGGTGTAGGCCTCGAGCATCTCGGTGTCGATCGGTCCCACCGGTTCGATCTGCCAGAGATGATCCATGACGCTGATCTTGGCGAAACCCACGTCCTCGGCGGTGACGGCAATGCGAGACAAGTCGTGCGCGAGGGTCGACGGTCCGTCCGGAAAGGTGAAGTCGGCGATGTGCAGTCCAAGTTCCATAGCTCCACGTTAGGCGTGTTGCCGAGGACTACCCAGGGATCGTCAGTACCACCTTGGCCTCCGACAGCCTGGTAGATGGTCTCGGTGTCGAGCCGAGTAGGTTTCGATTCCTGTGGCTGCGGACGGTCCGAGGTGTGCGACGTGGTCATTCTTGTAGTCTTGCAGCGAGTTGCGCGGATGAGGGCGATCTGGATCTCCTATCCAGTGGCCGCCCGCGTATCAGATCCCGGCCAGCGCGTCCTGCGTGCCGCGCGACGCCGTTGGTCCGTGGCCGCGCCGCGCACCATCCACCTCGTCATCCGCGCGCCGAACATCACCGCACCCAGTCGGTACCGGAACCCGGTCTTCGTCATTCCGAAGTTCACAAGGATCTTCTCCCTCGGTAGCGCCCCCCGGATGGCGGCCACCTGCAGGCGAATTCGATGAAGCCAGACCGCGGGGCGTGCGGATCATCCGTCGTACATCGGACGGCGCAACCCCGTTGGCGAGTGGTTGCGCGGCGGCACTCGTTGCCATCGAGGCTTTTCCCTCCGCGGTGGGTCGCAGATCAATCGCCGTTTATCGCTGTGGTGAGTATTTGGGGTGCAGAGGAAGTGAATCCTGCTGACGTCGAGTTTGCGTGGTCTGTGATTATTTGCGCAATATCGTTGGGTCGCGAAAGGAAGGGTGAGTGGCTGGAGGCGAGGCGTATGGAATGTCCTGCCCGTGCGGACATGGCCTCCTGCGCCGGAACCGGAATCGCATTGTCGTTCTCGCAAATGATGTAAGTGCTTGGGGTCGATTTCCACGCTGCGGCAGTTTGCGATTCTTTGAAGGAGGACAGGCTTTGTGGCGAAAGTTTTGCTGTCGCAGCATCTGCAATGACGTCATTGATATCAGCAAAGAATATCTCTCGCGTGTCTGTTGGCATCGTGACATCGTCTCGTATCTGCAACCATGATGTTGGTTGCCCCCCAAGGGCGCTCCACAGAGATTCGCCGATATCGAGCTGGAACGCTGTCAGATAGATGAGGTGTGCAACATTGGGGGCGCCCGCCGCCCCTTCGCTCAGTGGGAGGCCGCCGTAGGAATGTGCTACCGCGATGACGTTCCCGTCTATCGAATCGAGAGCGGACCGCACAACACGCGCGTCATCGTGAAGTCCTCCTCGTTGTCCCCCTCGAGGGTTGGCGCTGGGGAGGTCGACGGTTTCGACCTCCAATCCGTTTCTGATCAATTCTTCCTTGACGGCCTGCCAACACCATGCGCCATGCCATGCACCGTGCACGAGGAGGACTGTGAGGCGTTCCTGGGAATGAGAGGACATGAAATCTCCTTGTTCATGGTTGGCATGTTCTGTTCCAGCGCACTCCCAATATCGTTCGTATTGAACAGATTTGAGAGGCCAGTTCCCGACTTCGTGCCGACACGGCCTGCAGGCTCGATCGTTCGGCCTCGAGCCGAGGATCCAGTCGACTTGTGCGCGACCGATCCAGGCGAGTTTGCTTGCAGTGCGGGCTGTGCGTACCAGCCCCGGTGCCACCCAAGGCCTGCCTGCTTGTTGTCAAGATTCGTATTGCTGGACGGTGTCTCAGCAGGGGCCCAGATCGCGGCGGTCGGTGCGACAAGCTGCTCGCAACAGTCGGGGACGAGCAGTACAGACCTGGTCGCGAAGTACTCGACGACTTGAGCCTCGGGATCTGCGGTTGACTCGATGGAGAGTCCGAGCGTTGCGGACACCGCGGCAACTCGGAGTGCGAGACGGACTCTCCTACCCCACCGGTGCCGGTCCAAGGTTACCAGGCGCGCGACCGACAGCAGTTGCTTGGCCTCGGTCACCTCCCGGCAACGTCAGACAAAGTTGTCAGCTCGTGCGGCAGGTTGCCGGTCCTGGTCTCGATGGCCGTGGACATCGAGACGTCATCTCATCTCAGGCATTTCGATCAGCTCGCGGTGCGGCGCTGGGATCGCACGCGCCGTTCGAGCGCCAGCACGCAGATGCTGGCGCCGATGAGGATCATCGCTATCGCGAAGAAGACTTCGCGGGGCGCTACACCGGCGCCCAGCGCCGCACCGACGATCACGGGTCCGGCAATACCACCGAGCCTCCCCATCCCGAGCGCCCATCCCACACCAGTCGAGCGCATGCTTGTCGGATAGAGCACTGTCGCCAACGCGATCACGCTCATCTGACCACCGGTCACACACGTTCCGGTCAGGAAAGCCGCTCCTAGGAGTAGCCAAGTGCTGCCTCCCCCGATCACCCATCCGAGTAGGGCTACAAATCCGGCACCAACGAGATAAACCACACCGAGCGTGCGAAACGGACTGGTTCTGTCCATGGCAGGGCCGATGAAGATCGCCGCGACAATGCCACCGACAGTGGTGAGAACCGTGGATGCGATGACCACGCGTGACGATTCGCCCAGGGAGCCAACGATTGTCGGCAGCCAGCTCTGGATGGCATAGAACGCTGCCAGGTTCGCGACGAAGGCAAGCCAGAGTAGGAGGGTATTGAGGAACCAGCGGCCCCGTACGAGGTCGAGCACCACCGACACCTTGCCGTTGGCGGGCGCGGCAGGCTGGGCGGAGTCTGATGCGTCCGCCAGGACGATGGCATCGATGGGCAGGCCCGGGTCGAGGCGGCGCAGGATGGCATGCACGCGATTGTGGGCACCGCGCAGGAGTAGGTACCGGGGAGATTCCGGCAAGTAGCGCAGCAAGAACACCAGCAGCACCAAGGGCACCGAGCCTCCGACGACGAACATCGCGCGCCATCCCCATGTCGGAATCACGATCCCGGAAACGACACCGGCTGCGACGAATCCGAATGCATACCAGCAGTATATGAACATCACGAACGAAGAGCGTCGCCGTGCCGGTGCAAATTCGCTGGTCAGAGCAACGAGACTGGGAATGGCCGCGCCCAACCCCGCTCCGGTGAGGAATCGCAGTGCGATCAGTTGAATCGATGATTCTGCGAGCGCACACAGCAGGGTCAAGATCCCGAACATCGCTGTACAAACAAGCACCGTGCGTCGATGCCCGAATCGTTGGGCGAGGGGCGCAAGGCATAGGTAGCCAACCATCAATCCGACGATGGCCGCGGAGAAGATAGGACCGAGGGCGGAAACGGAAAGTCCCCACTCCCGCCCGATGGCCGGGGCCGCAAAGCTGATTGCCTGAGTGTCGAAGCCATCAAGAAACATGACCGCACCGGCAAGAGCGAGGAGCAGGTAACGGAAGCGGCCCACGGGCCGCCCGTCGATGAGTTCACCGACTCGTACACCGGCTACGGGTACGTGCGAACTCGAAAGTTCAGAGGCCATTGCAATTTCACTTTCGGTCAGGTGCGCGTTGAGTTGATGTCGGTCGTGCGACCGTCGTCGCGCCGCGCCTTCTGGAAGAAGCAGAGGGGCATCGACGTCGGTGATGAAACCGTAGATGCGCTTTCCATTACAGTCAACAGCTGTAATGGAACAGCCGTCGAACCCAACCCTTGAGCCCTTCAATTACGTTACGACGATTGACCGTAATCGAATAGAAACGTAAGCTTCGCTCGCCGGGGTCTCGCAATCGTCGGGCACATTCGCCCGCCCTCGAGCGAGGGGCGCACACGCTCGCCGTCGGATTGGTGGGAGCGACGTCGATCATTGGGCACCGCGAGACCGCGGTCTACCTCACAACATCGTCAAGGAGAAACCATTGAGCACGAAAGATGCGCCACCGGCGACACACGTCAGAAATCGTCTCGGGCCGGCACTGATGGTCGACAGAGATGAGGGCCCCTGCGCCCGGGCCGTCGCCGGGAGGCCACAGCGATGAGCTCGTTCGATTTCGCCGTGCTGCTGTTGCGTGCCTGCCTCGGCGTGACGATGGCCGCCCACGGCTATCACAAGATATTTCTCGGGGCCCGACTTACCGGTAATGCCAAATGGTTTGAGGGCCTCGGCATGCGCCCTGGCTTCCTTCATGCTCGGGTGGCCGCCGGGACCGAGATCGTCGCCGGCATTGCTCTCGCGGTTGGAATCTTCACATCCCTCGCCGCGGCAGCATTCGTGGCACTGATGCTGGTGGCAGCGTGGACGGTGCACCGCACGAAGGGATTCTATGTGATGACCTCGGGTTGGGAGTACACCTTCGTCATTGCCGTAGCGGCGGTGTGCGTTGCCATGCTCGGTGCCGGACGGATCAGCATCGACCAGGTGGTGTTCGGCGGCAACCCGGCCGAGGGGTGGGCCGGCCTCGCCGTTGCGGCCGGGCTGGGAATCCTCGGCGGCGTAGGCCAACTACTCCTGTTCTATCGCCCTGCGAAGATCGAGACGGTGGCTTAAAAGTCCGCCCGGCAAATGGCTTGGGCCCCCACGTATCCCGTGGGGGCCCAAGCCGTATCTGTGGAAGGCCATCCGTTGTCCACCCCGCTGACATATTCAGTTTCACGAGGCGTCAGCGCGGTGGAGCGATCGACAGTGCTACCGGAGTAGGGCACTACACGAACCGGCCCGCCCGCCCGCTCCGGACTCGAATCCGGAGCGGGCGGGCGGGGCGCACGTCGTCACGCCGATGAATGAGTGCCTACCGGGGGTCACCGTAGAAGGTGGCGAAGGAGGCGACGGTTTCGCGGGGGGTGCTGTACCGGCTCAGCCGGTGCTCGCGGTCCGCGTAACCCAATGCGAGTCCACAGACGATCAGCTGATCGTCAGGGATGTCGAGGTGTCGACGCAGAACCGGGTAGAAGTCGATGAAGGATGCCTGAGGGCATGTGTCGAGTCCGGCGCCGCGGGCGGCGAGCATCAGCGCTTGGAGGAACAGGCCGGCGTCCACCAGCGCACCATCGAGCGGGTGCCGGCTGACCGTCAGAATGATGCCGACGGGGGCGCCGAAGAAGTCGTAGTTGCGCCGATGGTGGGCCAGCCGGGCCGCTGAATCGGTCGCTGCGATGCCTAAGGTGTTGCCGTACAGTCCCTCACCGAACTTACGTCGACGAGCACGAAAGGGTTCCACCCATTCATCCGGCTTGGGCTGGTAGTTGTACTCGCGAGTGCCGACCCGCCCCTCGGAGTCGTGGGCAGCGAGAAGTGCCGATGTCAGGCGCGATTTTACCGCGCCGGTCACTACATGGACCTGCCACGGTTGGCTGTTGGAGTTGCTGGCGGACCGGGCCGCCAATTCGAGTAGTCGCTCGACATCGCGGCGCGGTACCGGCGTCGACACGAAGGCGCGCACGCTTCGCCTGCTCAGTAACGCTTGCTCGACGGTCGCGGCGTCCTTCGCACCGGGTACGGCTCGGGACTCCAGCGGGGCGGTGGTGGTCACATCGTTCATGGAGAATGCGCCCCCTTTCCTGAATCAGACGGTCGCGGCGGGAGTGATGTCGTAGGAGATCCGTCCGGCCGGCAGATAGAACAGAGCGATCAGTGCGCCACCTCTCACCTCGGGGTAGTGGTGACTTCCCGGTCCGGGTGCCGTCCAGCCTGCGGCGCACCATCCGCGCGGGCCGGCCAACTCGGCGCCGGGATCCAGGGGAACCACGAGGTTGAGTTCGCCGTACGGATGCTGGTGGTACTGGCCGCGATACCGGGAAACGCTGTTCATGTAGACCGCGGTGATGCTGAAGTAGTTGAGCTGCTCACTTGGTGAGGCGATCCGGCTGCGCCGATATTTCGGTCCGTCGAGCTCGACATTGGCCGCCCAACCGTCGTCGACGCCTTCGGTGACCATTCGAGCCAGATCGTCGTACAGCTCCGTCCCTGGTCCGTACGTGGTGTTGAGCCACCCCTCCAACTCGCCGCCGGCGGTCCGGTTCTTGACCTCGTCGAGAAACGGGATGCTGCGATCGATCAGGGCCTGACTGGGATTCATGACGCACTCCTGGATGAGACTCACACCACTATCTATGGCTACAGCCACACTAAGACGCAGTTGCGTTACAGTCAATATGTGTAACGTAAGTAAATCTACGAACCTTGATCTCGGGAGTCCCTGCATGACGATTGTGTTGAAACTGCCGCCTCGACACGGCGGACTTCGTCGCACCGCCGCCTTCACATTGCTCGCCGTCGACGTTGTCACTTTGATCGGAGCCTCCGCCGCCCCGACCCCGCTCTACGAGCTCTATCAGTCACAATGGGGATTCACGCCCCTGGAGTCGACGCTGGTATTCGGCATCTACGCTGCCAGCTTGCTGCTTGCGTTGCTCACCACAGGTTCATTGTCCGACTACATCGGCCGCCGGCCAGTACTCCTTACCGCACTGGCCTTCGAAGCGGCATCGATGATTGCCTTCGCGTCCGCAGACGGGATCGGACTACTCCTCGTGGCCCGTGTCGTACAAGGCTTCGCAACCGGTGCCGCGATCAGCGTGCTCGGCGCCGCACTGATCGACCTCGAGCGCACCCCCGGCCGTGGCGCGACCGTCAACAGCATCGCCGCACCGATGGGCCTCGCTCTGGGGGCAATCGGATCCAGCCTCATCAGCGAGCACCTACCCCGGCCCACCAGCACGGTCTTCCTCGTGTTCGTCGCCTTGTTCGCTCTCGAGATCGTCGGAGTCTGCGCCATACCGGAAACTGCGGTACGCCGGCCCGGAGCCCTGGCATCAGTTCGCCCCACGCTTGCGGTCCCCGCCGGTGCTCTCCACATGCTGCTACGCGCCGGCCCCTGCCTGATCGCAGTATGGGCGTTGGGTGGCTTCTACCTCTCGCTGGGACCATCGCTCGCCCGCACCACGCTCGGTGTCCACTCCTCATTGACAGGGGCGATCACGGTGGCCACCCTCACCGGCACCGGTGCTGTCGCGGTCTTCCTGCTGCGCGCTGCAGCGCCTCACCAAATCCTCTCGGTCGGCGCGGCCGCGCTCGCCGCCGGCGTAGCAACCACTCTCGCAGGTGCCGAAACTACCTCATCCGTAATGCTTCTCGCAGGAACAGCGGTTGCCGGCGTGGGATTCGGCGCAGGGTTTCAAGGCACCATTCACACTGTCATGCCCCTCGCCCAGCCACACGAACGCGCCGGACTCCTCTCGAGCATCTACATGATCGCGTACCTCGCCAATAGCGTCCCCGCGCTGATCGCCGGGTACTTCGTCGGACGCATCGGACTGATCGATACCGCGAGGATCTACGGTGGGGTGGTGATCGCCCTGGCAGGCATCGGCTTCGGCACCGCGCTGCTGCCCCACGGGCGAGAATCTGCCGAGCCTGGAGCGCGTCGGAAACGGTCGCGAGTGTGAATACGGAAGATCGAGGGATAGCATTTACGGAGCACAAACCCCTATAGGTTACAATCGATCATTGTAACCAAATCAAGGGCGATCGGGGTGGCCATGACCGAGAAGGCAGCCAGAACAGACCCGCACAAGGTTGCAGAAGCCGAAACCGGCGCCCGCGGAGGCCGACCCCGTGACCCAACCCTCGACGACGCCATCATCCAGGCGACTCGTCGACGGCTGGTCGTCGACGGGTACTCCAAGATGACATTGGGTGATATAGCGGCAGATGCAGGCGTCACCCGCCCCACCCTCTACCGGCGGTGGCCAGGAAAGTTCGAACTCGTCGTCGACGCCCTCGACTTCGGCTTCCGCGCACAACGCGCGACTTACCCGAACCTGGAACTCACGAAATTGCGCCCGTTCGAAGCCTTCACCGAGGCGATCCGCCGGGTCGATCCCTGCTACTTCAATCCAGACGCGATGATCCTCATGGGGAACTTCATGGGCGAGACCTTCCGAACCCCGGAGCTGCTCGAGATTGTGCGCGAACACGCAGTGGAGCCACGGGTGAATTTGGTCGAAGGTGTGCTGCACGATCTGCAAAGCCGTGGCGAAGTGCGAGACGACATCGATGCCCATACCGTGGCCACCATGTGCTTCGGCAGCTACTACGCTGCCTTCCTCCGCGGCGACGGCGACCGCGAAGGCCTAGCCGAAAAGGTCTCGGCGACACTGTGGCCCGGTCTCGCCGTCGAGCGGACCTAGCAGCGAACGAACTGCACAAAAGCCGGCCGGCTCCGGCCTCTTCGCTACGGGCCGGTGACATCTTGGTCGTCAACCGAACCCGCGCAGAGGCCTCATCGCCACCACACGCGGGCGGCCGCACGCAGATTCTCGAGCTGTCTGTGACGTGCTGCCGACGTGAGCACGCGTCCGCGGGCCATCGCCGCCGCATCATTATCATCACGTGCCCGGCATCGGCTCGGGCTACGGCGCCACCGGGTAATGGCTGGTGACGGCAACTCGATTCCAGGCGTTCATCACCGTCGCGAGCCAGCTGATCGCGGACACCTGTTCTTCGGTGAGGGAGCCGTCATCCCAGGTCCGCCGTTCCGGAACAGCGAGCGCGGTGACCTGTTCGGCGAGAGCGAGCGCTGCGCGCTCCTGGTCGCTGAAGTACTGCGCTTCCCACCACGCTGCGACGACCGCAAGTCGATCCGTCGTCTCTCCCTTGGCGAGGGCGTCGCGGGTGTGCATGCGGAGACAGAAGGCGCAGCCGTTGAGTTGCGAGACGCGAATCTTCACCAACTCCACGAGAAGCGGGTCCACTCCCGCCGTTTCCAGGGCTGCCTTTACTTCCGCATCCAACTTCATCAGGCTCTGATAGACGGTTGGGTGCTGTTTGCCGAGATTCACGCTGGTCATGGTGCCCTTTCTGAGTGGTGGTCGAGCAGTCGTGAGATTGATTCGCTCTAACGAGATTGCACGAAGATGTGGGGAGTCATCAACCCCGCGACCCCCTGGCCGGCCGGAGCCGTTGTCGATACTCAGTCCCCGCGTCCGTGCACTTTGCAAGCGACGTGATTCTCCTCCACTTCTGCACGACCTGTGGCAGCTCGGATCGCGCCGACGCACTTCCTTTCAACACGCGGCGTGTCGCGGTGTGTCACTTGGGCCAGGCAGACCCCATGATGCGCTCGACCATGCTCATGCTGCGGAAGCCGGGAACGAAGTGCTCCAGTACGTCGGCATTAACGGTGCCGTACGTAGTGTCCGGCCGGTGGCTGAGTCCGTCGACGAAGGCCTGCAGGAACTCGGTCTTGAAGTCGCCTCGCGGATGGGCAGCGGTGATCGCCTCCACCTGATCCGGGTCCAGTCCGTCCAGACCCAGCCCGACTACATCAGTGAGGACACCAAAGTGAGTGGCTGCGACTTCGTCGCCCATCCGGCCCGGAATCCCAGGCGTGGTGTGCAGCGCGATCGCCGTCCAAACCACCTCAGCGGCGGCATCGGAGAAACCGCGATCGAGCAGGAACTTGCGAGCGTGATCGGCCCCATCGAGCTCGAACCGCTGCTCGACATCCGAGTAGGGCCTGAGCAGGCCCGTGTCATGGAAAAGAGCAGAGAGATAGAGCAGCTCAGGGTCTGGCTGCAGGCCGAGCTCGTGAGCCCGGAGCATGCTGAAGATGAAAACGCGCCTCGAGTGATGGAAGATGAGGGGGCTCGTCGTCTTCTGGACCAGGCGCGTGGCTTCGGCTGCCGCTGGCGTCTGGGGGATCACTACTCCTGCGATGATCTCGGTCATGGAACCTGCCCTCTCGGTTGTCGGTGTCGTGGAAACGTACGGGTGGTCCGCCCCTCTATGGTGCCGACCATCCCGCCTCCAGCGCCGCCTTGGTCCGGCCATGAACCACTCAGATCTGGACTTGCGGTGAGTGCGCGTCCGACCCCGCACGCGCATCGGGTCGCGATCCTTGCCTATGACGGGGTCAAGCTGCTCGATGTCGCGGGCCCCGCTGAGGTGTTCGCGGAGGCGAACCGGTTCGGTGCCGACTACAAGATCGTGTTGTTGTCGCCGAACGGTGCCGATGTTGCAACGTCGATCGGGATACGAATCTCCGTTGACGGCAACGCACAATCGGAGCCGGCGCCCGACACCTTCCTGGTGGCTGGTGGCGACATCTACCCGCGAACCGCCGTCACCCGTGATCTGGTCGAGGCAACACAGATCCTCGCGCAACGAGCCGGTCGGATCGGGTCAATCTGCACCGGAGCATTCATCCTCGGAGCTGCCGGCCTCTTGGAGGGCAGACGCGCGACCACACACTGGAAAGTCGCACGCGAACTCGCGGCCCGGCACCCGGGCACCGTCGTCGAGCCCGATGCGATCTATGTTCGCGACGGCACCACGTACACGTCCGCGGGCGTGAGCGCCGGAATCGACCTGGCGCTGGCACTGGTCGAAGACGACCACGGCCCCGATCTGACACGCGACGTCGCCCGACGCCTGGTGGTTTACCTGCAGCGTGCGGGCGGGCAATCGCAGTTCTCTGCCCCACTGCAGGGCCCACCACCACGAGCTCCGGTGCTCCGCAGAATCGTGGATCTGGTGACGGCGGACCCCGCCGGGAACCACTCCCTCACCGAACTCGCCAGGCACCTCAACGTGAGCCCTCGACACCTCACGCGGCTCTTTCGAACCGAGCTGTCCACCACACCGGCCCGGTATGTCGAGCGGATCCGGTTCGACATGGCGAAAGCGCTGCTTGACCAGGGCCACAATGCAACACAGGCAGCATCACTCGCCGGATTCCCCAGCTACGAGAGCCTACGACGTGTGTTCGCGCGGGAGCTGGCGATATCGCCTACGGTCTACCAACGCCGCTTCAGCACCACGCACCGCGCCGACGCGGCCAAGCTCCCTTCCTGACCCACCGGAGGAGTGCGCACCGCTAGCGGCGGTGCGCCCACTTCCGCCGCCACGGTATGCGGCCGTCAATCGGCAACTCCCGCATCCAGCGCCCGAGCGAGCGAGCCGGTCGCGGTGCACGTGGCGGCGGGTGCCGGTCTTGCCACCTGTGGATGGCGTTGGGCGAGAAAGGGATCTGGCCGAAGCCGAATGCGATTCCCCGGGAGGTCGAACCCCGTCAGCTGGCGGGATCGTACTGGAACGCGCGCACCTCCTGCGCGCACCGGCAGGCAACCGCGATCTTCGCAGCCCATTCCAGTGCCGCCTCGCGGGAGGGCAACTCCAGTACCGTGTAGCCGCCTTCGAGCTGCTTCGTCTGCGGATACGTGCCCTCGGTCACCGTGCCGTCCCCATCGACCAGGACAGGCGGAACGCTCTCGTCGATTCCACCGCCGAACACCCAGACGCCGGCGTCCTTCGCCTCCTCCACCACCGCGTGCGACGCATCCGACACTGCCTGCAGATCCTCGTCGGGAAAGACCATGGCACCACTAGGGAACGAGATCAGGTACTTCGTCATCGCGCCGACTCCTTCTCCGCACGTCAGGGACCGGACCCATCCTCGCCGACACGGGCCGGCGCGCACAAGACTCGCTCGCCCACCCCCAACGGGCGGAACAGGCCGTCTCCGTCTCCACCACCGCGCTCACCGCGGCCGCGACTCCGCGGGCATCGAGCACTTGATCAACACACACCCTGGTGAACACTTCCACCAATCCCACCTGCAGTGCGGGACAATGCTGTCGTCGAAGGCTGTGGTGTCACCGGCATTCCACCGGCGACGACCCTCCGCGAGGCGACGAACAGTACGGCGACGCTCGCGACGGAGATCACGAGCATGACCCTCGCCGTCGTGGCACAGCGAACACGAGCAGATCCCGGTGCCCGTGTACGCGAAAGCCCAGAAGCAATTCGTCGCGGGCAACCAAGCCCGACCTCCCTGAAACCGGTCAGGCAGGTCACAGACCTCATGGCAGTCAGCGTGGCACGGTTCGATGGCAAGTTCGCCACGGCGAAGACGAACCCAAACTGGAGCATGTGCATCGGTGCGGGCAAGGCGGTGCCTTTCGGCGCTCATGCGCCCCGGCCCGCTACCCCGAATGAGGACGGACCGGGGCGGCGAGTGCTGCACCGCATCCCTCGCCCACCGAACCGGGTTTCGCCGCCTGGGCCCCGCCACCGTCCAATCCTCCACCACCGCCGGCGCCGGCCGGCGCTTTCTGCGCGTCCGAGGTGTCAGTTGACTTGCCCCTCGGCGGGTCCATACACCCCGTACACCGCCGACACGTGTGATTCAATCTCGTCATGCGCAAGTCACTGCTGGTAGTCGCGTTGATCGCGTCCGGGACAGTTGTCGGGGCCATACCCGCGGGGGCGGCACCGACGCAGCCGTCCTGGGCGGGCGAATACTCGCTGAAGCGCTTCGCCGCGACGAAGGACGGCACGAGTTTGGCCGCGCGGCAGTGGGAGCCCGACTTCGCCGATACGTACCGATTCGAGACGAGTTGCACGGACGACGCCTGCGTGGCAACCGTCACCGATGGGCCCACGCCAGCCAACCCGACTCTGCCGCTACCGCCGCAGTACACCTGGGACGGGACCAGCTGGGTACACACCTACGACTGGGAGTGGGACTGCTATCAAGGCGAGGGCGTGCCGAAGGTGTGGGCACCGGCGCACTCGGTTGCGTACTACACACCGCAACCAGACGGGACTCTGACCGGTTCCTGGCGTACCGATATCGACAGCGGCCCGTGCGAAGGCTCGGTGATCATGGACGTCGCGGCCTATCCCGTCGAGCCGCCTCCCGGACCATTCGGCTCATAGGCGCAGATGCACAACGGCCCAAACTGTATACCGATCATATTAGCCGCACGCGTCATCCTGTTGCCGCGCTGCTTGGTTGTTCGTCCATCACGCTGACTCGCCGTCCATCTCGTTTGGATCGGACCGCACAATCCCCCGGTAAGCGCGGTTGCTTTCTACAAGGACGACGTATCGCCCTCCTCCTTACCGTCCCGCCGAGCTCAGAATCGGATGTCCTCGTTGCCCTCTCGACTACTGAATCCCAATAGAGACAATTGTTGTCACGTCGCAGGCTAGAGTTCCCACTACGCAGCCTGCTCTGCGCTAGGAATCCAACGATCAACCGCCTCCTTTCGCCTGCGAGCATGGGCGATTACGTTGTCAGCCGAGGAGGTAAGCCCGGTCGTTACAGGCGGGCGTAACTCAGGGGACTGCTGATGGATGGCAGCTCGAGCCCCTGTGCGGCCGTCGAACAACGCGTCGAATTCCCTTATAATTGCGCACAAGTCGTCAATTTCAGGATAGAGGATTGCGAGTAACTCTCGATTCGTCTCGGCCAGGCGCGGAACGGTCTCGCCGACCATTTCGTGGATGCTGGGATCAACCAGGGAGGTTCCTGAGTTCCTCCTTGAGCGTCGCGTTCAGGGGGTCCTTTGTGTCCCGCAACGCAGAGCGGTCCATCTGCATGTCGATGAAGGCGACCTTCGTACCTTCATGCATCGGTGATTCCCCCTCATGGCGGCGGCCAGCATCGTGTAATGCACCTTCGTGTTGCGCAGCCTGAACAGGTACCGATAGCCGAAGCAGTCGTCGTAGATTTCGGCGAACACAGCCTTCACCTTGCAGTGCTCCGGCGAATCCCTCCCGAACTTACGCTTGACCTCGATGTAACTCTGATCCTGGTGATGATGGATCGACGAGCAGACAGCCAGGATCGTCGTGCGGAGGCGAGTCCCCCATTCGACCATGCCGTCAGGCTGCTGCGTCGGTGAGATCTTCCCGTCGAGCATGGCTCCCGCCGCCTTTTCGATCGTGTGGAAGAGATCAATCGATGACTGCCTGGCGTAGGTAAACATTCGCGACCATGACGTCGAACATGAACCGGGTGCCGACGCCCTCATCCGGGGCCCGGGTCAGTACGCGGGCCAGCGCAGCAGTTGCCGTCAGAACGGCGGCCACCACCGTGATGACGCACACGAACGTCGCGGGGACGGAAGAGTACCCGAACAGCGCAGGCGGCGCGCACACCCGCGACGGTGGCCGTCGGCGCACCGACCTGGAGCAACACCGCGAGCATCCGCACGGTCGCCGCGCGCCGATCATCACCCGCCGCGGCCAATACCCACCACACACCAACCAGTGCGCACCCCTACGCCAGCACCG
This sequence comes from Rhodococcus sp. NPDC127593, assembly GCF_042671975.1. NCBI lineage: Bacteria > Bacillati > Actinomycetota > Actinomycetes > Mycobacteriales > Nocardiaceae > Rhodococcus > Rhodococcus sp. NPDC127593. The sequence goes on from NZ_JBHXWI010000070.1 coordinate 20,956, forward strand.
TACTGCCGGCGTAGAGCACCAGCACCACAGCACATCCCACCGCGAATGCTCACCGTGGACGTGAACACGGCATACCGCAACACCAGCATCGGCGACACCCAACGGTGATGCCACTGAGGGCCGCAACGACGGTCCGGCAGAGGAGGAAGGTGCGCCGACGGCGCCGTTCGTCCTCGCTCGCCTCGTCCCGCACCACCCGCCACTGCGCATCGCAATGGATGACACCTCGTCGGACCAGGCCACATACCTACTTCCGCACGGCGAGGCCAGCAGAATCGTAGCCTCGGCCGCCTCATTGAATTCAATGCACAGATTCGAAAACGACCCTGTGTTCTCCGCGCTCGATTGCGAACACCGCCTTTACCGGCATGCCCACTTCAACGTTCTCTGTACCGATGATGTTGCTGATGAGTTTCGAGCCTTCATGAAGCTCGACTACGGCAACAACGTACGGCGGCTGCTGAGCGGGTCGGGGGAGGTACGCCTTACGGAAGGTACAAAAAGACCACACCCTTCCGAGACCGGATGCGGCTATCCACTCGCCAGCGTCCCGGGCGGAGCAGTGCGGACACGTCATTCGCGGTGGGAATTGTGTCTCTCGGCATGTTGTGCATCGAGTGGTGCGCAACTCGTTTGTGGCGAGTCCTTCGAAGTACGGCTCGAGCATCACAGATCCTTCCCATAGATCACCGATGAAACGACTGGTGATGCACAGGCGTACTGAATCGTTTCGGCCCCCTCGATCTGCCGGTCGCCGCCATCGCCGCGAAGCTGTCGGACGGCCTCGATGTTCAGACCCCACCCTTGCATGTAACTTTCCGAGAGGTGGCCGCCAGAAGTATTGGTAGGCAGGGCGCCTCCGAGCTCGAGTCGGCCGTTCTGAACGAAATCGCCGGATTCCCCTGGAGCACAGTATCCGAGTCCCTCGAGAGTGAACAGAACATTGCAACTGAAATTGTCGTAGATCATCAACGCGTCCACATCGGAGCGTTCACGCCCGGACTGTGCCAGCGCCGTCTCACTCACCTCGCGGACAGCATTGCGCCAGAAATCCTCGGGCGGGAAGTCCGAATTCACGAGTTCGGCTAGCTGGGCCGTCCCGAGGATGTGGACCGGGGGCTTCGGGTGGTCGTGAGCGCGGTCCACCGCCGACAGGATCATGGCCACACCCCCATCATTTATCAGGCAATAGTCGAACAGTCGCATCGGTTCGACGATGTAGCGCGAGGTCATGTAGTCGTCGATTGAGAGCGGACCTCTCATCACGGCTGCGGGGTTGAGCTGTGCGTGCTTCCGAAAGGTCATGGGAATAGCGGCCAATTGCCGCTCGCTCGTACCGTAGAGGTACTGATGGCGTTGCAGCATCAGCGCGTAATAGGCTCCCGGCGAAGTCATGCCGTAGGGAAGTGTCAACTCAGTAGGGGCGCCGTAGGCCTCCCCGAAGCCGCCGTAGGTGGATTTGGCGGTGGCACCGTTGTTGCCATACACCAGCGCGACTCGGTGGCACTGTCCTGCGGCGATGGCCGTGACGGCTTGCTGTATTGCGGGTCCGGTCATTCTGCCCTCCGCAGGTAGACTCGCCACCCAACGTGGGCGCAGGCCCATCATGGACGCCACCGCCTCATAGCCCACTCGACATGCGATGAGGCCGTCGACGTCGGAAGCCGTGAGGCCAGCGTCTGACAACGCATTGTCCAGTGCCCAGGCTCCGAGCTGTTCAGCCGAATTTCCTGACAGCCTTCCGAATGTCGTCGCGCCGACACCAACAACAGCGGCAGCTCGATTGAGCGAATGCATTGCCCATCCTATTCCATTTCGTAAGCCTGGACTCGAGGCCATTTCGAGACGTGATCCTCGACGAAGCCATTTCGCTACTGTGGCCTCGACTGCAGCGGTCGCCCCGCCACGAAGCTCCAAGTGCCGATCACGTTCGCCCCGAATTCGGGTAGGAACCGCGAAGTCCTTTGCCGTAGAATTCCCTGTTTTCGGGCTGGTGCCGGTTGGTTAGCGCACACTCGAGCACGACGGCTCACCGCTATCTGTCCGCGGTGATGCCGGGTCCTTCACTGCAAAGGTGAGGACGGAAGCGGCCAGACCATAGTGGAATCCGCGTCCCGAATTACATCCGGAGCTCCCGGAGGTGGCCAAATCCCTGCTTCGTACACTTCTCGCCGGACGGCGAGCCGTTCGTTCGGGCTCTTGAACGGCCAGATGTGAAGGAGCCGGTCAGGACCATCGAGGGCATACATCACCACCGTTATTGGATCAACCGGATCGCGAAGCGGAAGTGCCTTACGCCAACCCGCAATGGTGTCGGTGAGCCCACCGGGGATGAGCCTGTAGTCGCGGATCTCGTACGCAGGTCCGAACGTCCCGGTTTCCACGAGAGGCATGAACGGCAAGGGTGCGAACGACTCCACGCTGACGGACTCGATCGCCTCGATGGCGGCGAGAGGGTGGCCGTCGAGGCGGATTCGTTCTCGTGCGGCCAGCATGGCCGCACTGTCGCGGAATCGACGCAGCACCCAGACTCGGCCGAGTCTGCCATTTTCCGACGTCCAGGCGCCGAGGTAGATTCCGCCGTCGTCCCCGTCCTGAGCCCATCGATCAACTGCTGAGGATGCGGCACTTTGGTTCAACAGTTGAAAGCTGATCGTGCTCCATTCGTAACGGACTGCCTGGGCGTCACGATCCTGGTCCTCGCCGGTGATGTGCGTGATGCGCGGACTGGACATTTCGACACTTCCGTTCATTTTGCGCGACTGTCTCGGTCGCGTTGTGGGTCCCCCGAGGGTGGGAAAATTTGCCAAGCGGCGCGGTAGAGCCGAAGTAGTATCGTCGATCCTTCGCGATCGACGAGCACCACCACACTCCTACAACGAGACGGGATCTCCGATGGAGCGACCACCGCAGACGGTCAGGACCTGGCCGGTGACATAGGAGCCCTCGCAGACCAGGTATCTGACGGCGGCAGCGATATCGTCCGGGACGCCTCCACGTCCTACCGGGATCGAGTGCAAGGTCTTTTCGAGTACTTGCGCAGGAAGTGTCGCCGACAGTGGGGTTTCGACGTACCCCGGTGCGATGCAATTCGCGGTGACTCCCAGGGCGCCGACCTCGAGCGCCAACGATCTCGTTGCGCCGATCAATCCGCCCTTGGAGGCGGAGTATGCGCCGGAGCCGAAAATCCCCAGCCACGCCCGTGATGCGATGTTGATCACAACTCCCCCTCCGGCGGCTTCCATCAATGGAAGCGCCTGGCGAACGAGCGAGAGCGCTCCGATGAGGTTGACATCCAGAGTGAGCTCCAGATCACCGTCGGTGATGTTGGTAAGGCGGGCATCTCTACCCAGACCTGCGCAGTTGACCAAGACGTCCAGGCGGCCGTACTCGAATGCCACTGTTTCGATGGCTTCGATGCGGGAACTGCGATCGCCTACGTCCAGGGGAAGTGGATGCACGTTCGCGGGCAGGGTCTGGTGCGAATGCTGCTCGATCACGTGTGGGAGGTCGGTGAGGACTACCGTGTAGCCCTCTCCGGAGAGCCTGGTTGTAATGGCTGCTCCGATTCCGCTGCCGGCGCCGGTGACCAGAGCGATCTTGTTTGTTCGAATGCTCACGGTTTGATCCTTCCGAGATCGGGTCCGTCCGCGGTGTAGATTTCCTGACCGGTAAGCGCGGGGCTGGACCGGAATACGTGGAGAAGTGATGCGATCGCGGCGCACTCGGCGACGGAGAAATCACCGTGTAGGACCGTGTTCAGCGAGACGGAGTCCTTCTTCAGCTCGATGGCCATGGTGCGGCACAGTGAAAGCACCGCGCCCCCAACCAAGCCCGGTAGTACCGACCTCGACTCCCCCAACACTGCTTTGGCAGGTACCAGAACGGCGACGCTGCCGTGGGCAATCCCTTGTTCCCGGAATTTCGTTACTGCGCTCTGAAGGGAATGCACAACGTCTGCGATGAGGGCCTTCGCGTCTTCGAGGTCTTCTTCCGTCGACGCCGCGAACGGCAGGGGTGCAGGCGGGGTGACGACGATGCAGACCTGTTGGGTTGCTCCTTCTGCGGCATACGCTTCGAGGCCGAGTTTGGCGGTGAGAGCCTGTGAATCGGAGCCGATACCGATCAGCGCGGTCGCTGGCAACACCAATGGAGTAGTGGTTGGGTGGTTCATGCTTGCATCACCAACGTCGTGACGGAGGCGCCGTCGGTTCCCGCCACAGTGCCACCCTTGCAGTACGCCAGGCCCGTTTTCGCACCTGCGACTTGACGGCCACCGGCCTGCCCGCGCAGCTGCCACGTCAACTCGCAAGCCTGGGCTACACCGGTGGCTCCGACCGGGTGTCCTCGGGAAAGGAGGCCGCCGCTGGGGTTGACGGGGAGCTTTCCTCCCAACGCGGTCAGGCCCTGTTCGGCCCACCGGCCACCTTCGCCGCGTGGAATCAATCCGAGACCTTCCATCCGGACGATCTCCGCGATGGTGAAGCAGTCGTGCATTTCCACGAAGTCGACGTCACTGGGGTCGATTCCTGCGATGTCCCAGGCAGCTTCGCCGCCGCGGCGGGAGATGTCCTCTTCATTGATCGAGCGGGTGCCGTCGTGCAAGGTCCCGCTGACAAGTCCACATCCAAGGATTCGGGGATGGTTTCGGTCCAAACCGAGTCGTGCGAGGCCGGCTGTATTCGCGACGACCAGCGCGGCGGCACCGTCGCTGATGGGGCTGCAGTCGAGGAGTCCTAGCGGATCGGCGATGGGCCTTGCTTCGAGGACTCGAGCCAAGCTGATCGCGTGCTGATACTGCGCGAATGGATTGTGTACGGAGTGTGCGTGGTTCTTGACTGCGACTGCGGCGATCTGTGCGCGTGTGGCGCCGTGATCGTGCATGTACCTGCGAGCGCTCATTGCGTGGTTGGCGGCCATGATCAAACCGGTTGCCGCGTCAAGGTCGGAGAGGTCGGCGAGGATCCCGCCTGAAATTCGATCGGTCATCTTTTCCGCACCGATGACCAGAACGACATCGTGGAGACCGGTCGATACTGCGACCCAGGCGTCGCGTACTGCGGTTGCACCGCTTGAACAGGCGTTCTCGAGATTTGTGACGGGTTGGCCCGACATCCCCAGTTGCGCGGCGACCCGCTGGCCTGCGACCGATCCCCCGAGAACGGTTCCGAGGTACAGGGCGTCGATGTTCTGGGGGGTTGCCGTCGCCTCGGAGAGGGCGGTGCGAGCGGCACTGACCGCCATCTTCTCGAGTGTGACACTTTTCGGGTACTTGCCGAATCTGACCATGCCGGCCCCGACGGCATGGACCGGTGTCCTTGTCATGAGTGCTCCTTCAGTTCGAAAGCGAAGGTGAGGTGGTCCACGTCGTCAACCCGTAGCCGGGACGGAACGATATGGACCTCGTCGCCGATCTTCGGTTCCCCACCGGCGGCGAGTTGCAGCCGGGACAGCAGAACCACGGGACCGGGAAGCCTCACGAAGGCCAGGTGATAGGGAACTGCCACGCCGGGTGGGGCTTGGTGAACCGTGGTGAACGTCTCCACAGTTCCGGAACGGGGCAGTTCGATCGGTTGAACATCGGTGGAATAGCAGACCGGGCAGAAATCTCTGCTCGGAAACGAGGCATGCCCGGACTGACATCGTGTGCCGACCAATGCGAACGGCTCCGTGGTGAACAAGTCCGACCTCAACGGGGGGAGATCGAGCACGTTAGTCACATGCCCTCCTTAACTGGTTGTTGGGTAGCATCAGCGCTGCGCCATTGCTCGCCGACATCGTGCAGAGCGAGTGGTCGGATGGATGAATCGCTGAGTCTCAGCTCCGTGCGACTCAGTCGAGGCGCAGCGGCGGGAAATTGAATTCCGTTCTGGTCGAACATCATTGCGCGTGCACGCACGTGTGGATCGGATGCGACTTCTTCGACAGCGTTGACGGGTGTCACACAGGCTTCGGCGCCGGCGAAGAGTGTTGTCCATTCAGCCCGACTTTTGGTGGCAAAAACGTCTGCGATGCGGCGCTTGGCCTCCGGCCATCGGGCCCGGTCATTTTGCAGGTCGTGCAGTTCGTCGTGGAGCCCGAGCACCCGCAGGAGGTTCGCGTAGAACTTCGGCTCGGCGCTGCCAACGGCCATGTAGTGGCTGTCGCTGGTTCGGTAGCTGTTGTAGAAGGGGGCACCGGAATCCATGTCGTTGGTCCCCGGGACCGGGGACCAACGCCCCTCGGCTTTGCGCTGCCACAGGCCCGACATCAGCAGTAGTGCCGCATCAGCCATGGCTGCGTCGATCACTTGGCCCCGACCTGAGGTACGGCGCTCGAACAGCGCGAGACCGATTCCGTAAGCGAGCATCAATCCGCCCCCGTAATCGGCGATCATGTTCAGGGGCGGCACCGGGTCCTCGCCCTCTCGGGCGATCGCCCTCGCTGCCCCGGACATGGCGAGGTAATTCAGATCGTGGCCCGGCTCATGGGCGGCGGGCCCGGACTGCCCCCAACCGGTCATTCGCGCATATACCAATCCAGGATGGTCGTGGGAGAGATCGTCGGGACCGAGCCCCAGTCTCTCCATGACTCCCGGCCGGAATCCCTCCACGAGAACATCTGCTCGAGTGGCGATTTCCCGTACTCGTGCGTAATCGTCCGCGTTCTTGAGGTCCGCTTCGATTGTGGTGCGTCCGCGAAAGGTCGGCGACGGTGTCGTAGGCGTTCCGCCGGGACGTTCGATCCGGATCACGTCAGCTCCGGCATCCGCCAGCAGGCTGCACGCAAAGGGGGCAGCACCCAGTCCCGCGAATTCGAGTACGCGGATGCCGTCGTAGGGGCGGTCAGTCATGGCACCCACACCTTTTTGCCGCATCGTCGATCTCGTCGAGACGCGTCACCGGCAACGGCTGTCCTGGGTGAATCGCCGGCAACGCAATGACGGAGCCACCTTTTGCGACGGTGACGACCAGTGTTTCGAGTCGTTCGCCGGCGAAGCAGACACTGGTCACCAATACACCGTGACCGAATGACAGTTCGTTGCGAACCTTCCCGGCTGGGTCGAATGCGACGACGTTGTCGCCCGTGCCGCCGGCAACCCACAGCCAGCCCTGACTGTCGAGGGCGATACCGTCCGGGGTTCCGCCCGGGACTTCGGCTTCCCATCCATCCCACTGACATTGGGCCCCGTCGAACCGGTACCGCCGCACAACTCCGCGCACGGTCTCGGCCACGTAGAGGTGGCCGGGTTCGCGCGCGAAGCACAACCCGTTCGGAAACTGCAGGTCTTCGAGCAGGGTGGACACGTTCGACGTCTCGGGATCAAGCACGCGCAGAGCGCCTGAGGTATTCGCCGCGCCGGTGCCGTGACTTGCCGGATCGGTGAACCACAGTCTGCCGTCAGGGCCGATGACGCAGTCACTCGGGGCGGACACACCGGTGTGGAGCACCGTGGACACCACTCCCCCGTCGATTTTCTGGATGGACGGGGCCTGGGACAGGGCGGATTTGCTCGCCATCGCGGTGGCACCGTTCTGGGTTACCCAGATCTCGCCCTTGGTCCCGATGGCGAGGCAGTTGGGTCCACCCCCGGTCTCGGCGATCTCACGTGCGCCCGCCCCCTGCAGGTCGACCGCATACACCTTTCCGCGGTTGATACTCACTACACCGACTTCGCCGGTATTCAGCGCCGCCGGCCCCTCGGTGAACCCGAGGCCCGCGCCGATGACGCGGGCGTCGTGCGGCAGCGTGAGCGCGCTGGCACTGCTGTTGCTATCTCTCACCAGTCATCTTCTTTCCTTGTCCGAATTTGAGCGCAGATCCGCCGGTTCACTCGTGGACTCGCACCCACGCGGTTCTCCGTCCGGTTCCGTCCTGGACGTAGGCTTCGGCCCCGTTCCAGCAGATGAACATTCGTCTGTTCGCGATGAGGGGAGCGAGATATCGGTAGTCGAGCGCACGGGGGGTCCGTTGACGCCTCGTCCGTAGGCCCTCGGCCATCAGAATTGTTTGAAGCGGGCCCTGCACCACGAGCCCGGGATACCCCTCGACCTCCTGCGCGTACTTCTCGTCCCAATGAATGCGGTGTGATACGCCCGCCGCGGCGGAGAAACGAAACAACAGAACCGGATCGATAGAGACTTCGGTGCGATCCGGGCCGATCATCTCGGTCGGTCGGGCGCCTTGCTCGCCGGCCCCCGCCGACCGCGGCGGGACGTCGACAACGTCCTGCCTCTCACGGATGCAGATCCGGCCGTTCTGAACAAATTCATGAACGATTGTCGTGAATACGAGGCGGCCTGACCTACCCGTCTTCGTCTGCCGGCCGGCCACGACCGAGCGGCGTGTCACCGAGTGGCCGATCCGCAGTGCGGAGACGAGCTCGACGGTGCCGCCAGCGAGTAGTCGTCGGCTGCCGGTGGACGGGGAGGGAACGAGCGATCCGTGTGTGGGCAGACCGTCCTCTCCGACATCGGACCGGTTCGGGCGCTCCGGTAGGTACATCCAATGCCACAGCGGCGGCAGCGCCGCCTCTCCATCGGGCAGCCGGTCCGGAAGGCCCAGAAGCATGGCCAGCTCGAGAGCCGGACCGGGGCAGAGCATCTCGCTGCGTTCGACACGCGGCGAGATCGAGAGGGGGTTCACGGCACCAGAACCGCCCGGCCCAGCACCGCCGAACTCTCGACCGCCCGATGGGCGTCGACGACCTGATCGAGGGGGTACTCGGTGGTAACACCGGTGACCGATCCTGATGCGACGAGATCGATGGCTTCGAGAAACGATTTCGACGAGGTCGAGGCCGAACCCGTGATGACGGCCTCCTTGAAGAACACGAAGGCCGGGTACAGGCTGATCTTCTCGCGCTTCAGTTGGCCGGTGAGGACGTAGCGACCGCGGCGGGCCAAGGATCGAAATCCGGTGTCGAAGACGGCCGGAAGCCCGACATTGTCGAGTACGACGTCGACGCCACGTCCTCGGGTGAGATCCGCGAGATGCGTCACGGGGTCATCGGTGGAAAGGACGACCTCATGGGCACCGTACTTGCGAAGGGACTCGATCTTCGACGACGACGACGTCAAGGCGATCACCCGGGCCCCCCTCGCGGCGGCCACCTGCAGCGCGTGAATGCCGAGGCCGCCGCCGGCGCCGGTGATCAGCACCGTGTCTTCGGGCCTCAGATTTGCGGCACCGTCGAGTGCCTGCACGCAACTACCCACCGCACAGGCCGCGATCGCAGCGGTGGCCATGGATACCTGGTCGGGTAGCACAGCAAGGGTGTCTTCCTCGAGTACGGCGAAATCTGCATATCCGCCATAGACGAAAACGGTTTGCGTACAGTCGAGTTCCCGTCCCGTCCGACATGCGGTGCACCATCCACAGGTGTGGTGTTGCTTGCAGGCCACTCGGTCGCCCACCTTGATGTGGGTTACTGATGCACCAACGTCCACTACGGTGCCCGCGATTTCGTGGCCCAGCACGCACGGTGTCGGTATCCGGGTCAACCCGGCCCGGTCGGCGGTATCGTGCCCGCACACCCCCACGGCGTCGACCTGGACTATCACCTGGGTCGCACGAGGCTGAGGATCGGCGGAATGGACGACTTCGAGCACCTCAGGTCCACCGAATCGCTCCATCGTCACCTGACGCATGTGTTCTCCTCCGCGCTGGCCTGCAGTCCGATGAACTGCTCGCCAATGAGTCGTTTACTGATCTTCCCGGTCGCGGTCATCGGCACCTTGCCTTCCTCGATGACCACGAAGCGGACAGGGACTTTGTACGATGAGATTCGTTCGCGGAGCCAGTGTCCGAGCCATTGGCCGATCTCCGCATCCGTTCTGCTGTCGGAAGAATTCAGCACGACCGCGCAGCACAACTTCTCCTCCGTGTCGTCGACCGCCCAACCGAAAACATATGCGTCCTCGACATTGGGGTGCTCGGTGATGTAGGCCTCGACCTCGGCTGGGGAGATAGTGATTCCGTTGATCTTGACAACCTCCTTCACCCGCCCCGCGAAATGCAGTCGCTGCTCGCCGTCGATCCATCCGAGGTCGCCGGTACGGAACCATCCGTCGGAGGTGAAGGACGCCGCGTTGGCTTCGTCATTGTTCAGGTAGCCGGGTGTCGTGCACCCTCGAAGTTGGATCTCACCGAGCCGGTCTGCCGAACCCTCGGCTATGACATCGCCCGTCCTGCGGTCAACGCATCGAATCTCCTGAGTCGGCAATGCCCGTCCCTGGGTGTAAACAAGTGCTGCTGCATCGTCACCCGGTTCGGTCATCGCCGCCAGCCCGTAACACTCGGTCAGCCCATACACGCTGCGGGCGTTGCCGAGTCCGAGCTTGTCGATCGCTACTCTCTTGTCCTCGGCCGTCACCCCGATCACCCCCTTCGTCAGGCACGACAGGTCTCGGGGGTTGACCGCCTGCTCCTTCGCCAGACCGCGAGCCATCGGTCCGACGCCGTAGAACACCGTGCACTGGTGCTGCTCGATAAATGCGGCGGAACGTGCCGGATCGAACCGTTCCTGCAGGCAGAGCGTCACCCCATGGGTGAGAGCGACAGTCAGAGCGTTGGCGCAGCCGAGTCCGAAGAACAACGGGGCGGCGAACCAGATTCGATCGCCCCCTTCCACCCCGAGTCGCTGTCCCATCGCGTATCCGTTTCGCATGAGATCCCCGTGTCTGAGCACGACAACCTTGGGCTCGGCAGTACTGCCGCTGGTGAAGACGTACATTGCCGTTTCCTCGTGCGATGTGACGACGGAAGCCGGCATCCGGGTCGGCACCGTCGACAGACCGGTCGGCAATTCCCCGTCCCACAGGAACGCACCTCGATAGTGCTCGTCCAGGTCGGGCTCCAGTAAGGAGGACGCTGCCAGCAATGAGACGTAGTCCCGGCCATTTATCTCCGACTGCGAGATCACGGCACGCAACCGAGACTTTCCTCGCGCCGAGCGCAACTCTGCCGACTTGTACCAGGTGTTGAGTGGCACGGCGATGAATCCACCCCGTACCAGCGCCAGGGTCGCTGCGAGCCACCTCCATCCATTGGGGAGCAGGACGCCGACCGCCTCACCCGGCTCCAGCCCAGCCTGCTCCAGGTTGTGCTGGAGCGTCTGCACCAGGTGCAGCATCTGCCGAGCCGTCACAATGCGGTCCTCGTCGACAACCAACGGCTGTTCCGGGCGACGGGCGGCATAGGCGTCGAGTACCGCCGCCACGTCCGGTTCGTTCGCCAGGGCGTATGGGGTATCGGTCAAATCCACGATGGGCACCTCTTTTACTATTTTCTATAGAGTATTTGGACGCGGTGGTTGTGTCAAACGCCAGCCGCCGCTGGGGGCGGGCGCGGGACAGCTGCCCGTCGTGCTATCCGGCCCGGTCGGGAACTGTTCCTGGAACTGCCTCACTATCGGCGCGCGGGCGACTCGCGGGCCCGGACTGCCCGGCGGTGAGCATGTACGAGCAGACTATGCCGAGTGCAGCCATGACGAGGACATAGAGGGAAATCGCCGCATTTGTCCCGGTCGCATTGAGCAGGGCCTGCGCGATGACCGGAGCGGTGCCGCCGACCACCGCGGTGGGGAGGGCATGACTCAGGGCTGTGCCGGTATAGCGGGCGAGCGGAGGGAACTGCTTGCTGTACACGACCGCCTGAGGCGCTTGAATGAGGGCATGCGAGAGCGCGAGGTACAACGCGAGTCCGACGAAAACGCCGACGACTCCGCACTCGAGGAGCCAGAAAAAGGGGAAAGACAAGGCCACACCGAAGACGAACCCCGCCGTCAGCACCACCCGTGCACTCCACCGATCGGCAGACCATCCCGCAAGCGGAATCGCGACGGTGTAGACAATCGCCGCCAGTGTCAGCGCATCGAGAACCGACGATCGGTCATACCCCAACGCTCCTGCCGCATAAGCGATCCCGTACGTCGTGATCGTGAAGTACACCACGACACCGCCGCCAGTGACGAAGAACCCGAGGACGATCGGCTTCCAGAAAGCCCGCACGGTCTGCACCAACCCGAGGGCGTAGCGTTCGTCGGCATTCTGCCTTGCTTCGGTGTACTCCACACTGTCTTCGATGTTCCGGCGCACCCAGAACGTGAACAGAAACAGAACGAATCCGACCAGGAAGGGCAGACGCCAGCCCCACGTCGTGAACGCGTCCCCGGTCAGTTTCGACGTCACAGTAGTGGCAAGACTCGACAACACCAGTCCGAGGGAACCCATTTGGACGGTGCTCGCCATGAAGTTTTCGCGTCCCGGAGCAGAATTCTCGACAAGCACGAGGGAAGCTCCGGCCCACTCCCCACCCAGTGCGAGCCCCTGCAGAAACCGCATGGCCACCAGAATGATCGGGGCTGCTACCCCGATCGTGGCGTAGGTCGGCATGATGCCGATCACCAGTGTCGAGAGTCCCATGAGCGTCAGCGAGATCATCAGTGTGTGCTTGCGACCGATACGGTCGCCGAGCCGACCGAAAACCAGACTGCCGATCGGCCTAGCGATGAAGCCGAACGCGAAGGTCGCGAACGCTGCCAGCGTGCCGGCCGCCTGACTGAAGGACGGAAAGAACAGGTGATTGAAGACAAGCGCCGCCATCGTCCCGTATAGCAGGAAGTCGTAGTACTCGATGGTCGACGTGGAGATGCCAGCGACGATCAGGCGTCGCTGACTGGGCCGTCGCTGGGCTGGAGTAGTCGGCATGGGCGCACCTTTTGCATCAGAGGAATGGAGTTTTCTATAGAAAATATAGAAACGTGGTGGCCGTCTCGTCAACACCGAGTTGTGGCCACACTCGCCCGGCGGTGAGCACGCAGAGGTCGGCATACCCCTCACACGAGTTCGGCCCATGCACGTCAAAGCGGTCATCGACTGCACCTGCCCCAGCCGATTCCTCATTGATTGCGGGCGCGGTACGAAGCGATCGCGCGTACCCCGAGTTCTACAGCCGTGCTGGCAAAGGTGGTGGTCAGCGCTAGCGTCGCAACCACCTGATCCTTCGTAGCGCCGTATCGCAGAGCATTCTGGATGTGAATCGCGGCGCCCGCAGTGAACAGATGGGTGGCGGACATGTCCGCCACCACGAGGGCTAGTTCCCGCCAGCGCGGCTCCAGCTCAGCTTGACACCAAATCACCTCGCCCAAATTTCGGTAGGCGTCGAAGAATCGCGGTAGCTCCGCAGCCATCATCCCGTGCACGCCTGGAAAACGCTCCTCGAACGCGGCCCAGTATGCCCCCCGGGTGGCGTCCGGAACGCCGTACTGGTCACGGTCGAGAACGAGCGGAAGTCCCTCGCTGAGGCCATGTATCGCGATGAACGGCAGGAGGAACAGGACGTCGAGCACTTCGCGCTCCGTCGCTCCGAACTCGAGGGCTCGTCTCACCCGCAGCTCGACTCCGCCAACATCGCGCACCGTGACCGATGCGTCATGCGCTAGGAGGAGCAGTTCGCGAACATGCGCCGGTAGTACGTCCGACTCATATGCCGACGCAAGATACGCAGCGAAAGCTTCGGCAAACGTCGGATCCAGGTCGAGTAAGTTCTCCCACTCAGCAGGAACCGCTCCCCGGATCTGCACCATCCGCCGTCGAGTTTGTTCAGTCATTGGCCGTCCTCGAATCTCTCAAAGTTGCAAACATGCTGCGTGGAGGAGGCCGGCGTGGGCGCTGCCGGTCAGTTTCAGGAAGATGACGCGGCTTGTACCCGCGACCCAACTCGCCGTGCTCCGCTCCGGCGTGTAGGCCGGTCGAATACGGCAATCGAGAGTTCTACCGACCGCTTCGGTCGCCGACCACGAAAGTGGAGCAGACCCGGCAGGATCTCCCCCATCCTGATGGATAGCAGCATCTCGACACCAAAATAGTATTGTCTATAGAGTTTGTAGTAAAGTGATGCCGGAGTCGGAGCTTGAACGGGGAGAGGGCGACCATGCCGAAGACAGCGAAACAGAGTGGACTCATTGGCCGACCCCAACTCTCCACGGAGGTCGAGTCCCACATCCGGGAACAGATTCTGACCGGACAGTATCCAGCAGGCTACCGAGTGCGCGCGGAGATCCTCGCGGAGGAACTCGGCGTTAGCCCGACACCAGTGCGCGAGGCATTGCAGGCACTGCGCGGTCAAGGCTTCCTCAGCCTCGAACCACGGAAGGGCTTTCGAGTCCTCACCCTCAGTCGAACCGATATCGCCGATATCTTTCTGGCTCAGGCCTTCTTGGCCGGAGAACTTGCGGGAAGGGCCGCGCTGAATCTGACTGCCGATCACCTCGCAGCCCTCGAACGAATCGATCAGAAGATCGACGAGTACGCAGCCAAAGGGGACAGCGCGCGTGTGCAAGACCTTCACGACGAGTTCCACAGAATCATCAACAGAAGTTCAGAATCGTCAAAGCTCAAACTCCTGTTGACCACCACCTTGTTGTACGTTCCGAGCAGATTCTTCGTGACCACACATCGCTATCCCCCTGCTGCCGGACGCAAGCGTGTGCTTGACGCCTTACGCACTCGCGACTCCAAGAAGGCCAGCGAAGCGATGATGGACCACATCAAACACACCGGCGAACTCCTGCAACAGTTCCTCGACGAGCAAAGCGCCCAAGTCGCCGGGTAAGCCATTTCGAATTCATCAGAGACAGCACGTTCCTAAGTTGCGGATCCCATGCAGCGATTTTCTGTATATCGGCCAGCCGCTGCCGCTGTTCATCAATGGGAACGACGTCGAATACGGACTCCGCGCCCGCACGGCCGGCTACCCGACCGTCACCATGCCCGGCATCGCGATCTGGCGCATGGCCTGGAGCGACAAAGGCGACGCCATCGACTGGCAGGCCTACTTCCACCTCCGCAACCGCCTCGTCGTCGCCCGGACGCCCGGGTACTGCGCTCGATCACCGAACTCCCCCGAACCAGCGGCGAAGCCGCCACACTCGGAAACACCCACCGCACCCACCTCCAGAAGATGCTCAGGGTCGCCGCGAGCCTGGTCAACAACCTCTCCGCACCGATACCCGACATCATCAGAGACCACAGGCCAACCCCTCCCCTGCCGAGGCCCGCTGGTTCAGCCTCGGCAAGATCGACCTACGAAGCAAATACCAAGCCGTCGCCTCGAGTCTGACGGACATCAGTGCATGGAAACCGGTCTTCGACACCCAGCCCTCGGAGCACGCACCGAACTAGAAGACGCGCAACCCAACTGATCACGACGCGGGAGACACGATGCAACGGAGTCAGTCCGCGGTAAAGTAATCCTCCACCCTGTGCGAAGTTCAAGATCCCCGTCACCAGCGGCGAGTTCCGTCACGACGGGCGGTCAACCCCACAACGGACACCGACCGGAGTGCGAGCAGGTCCGTGAACGACGTCGGTTCCAGTGGCGCAGCTTCCGCAGGCGCCGCCATTCCGGCTCCGGCTGCCGCCGTTACCGCTCCGCGTCAGCAGGAGCTGTCAGCGTGGAGGTGGTGGTGGTCGTCGGTGTGGGACTCTTCGTCCGCGTCGGTAGCTCTGGTGGTGGCGGCAGCATCCAGGTAGTGGTCGGCTCCGACGAGCGTGTCACCGGGAGCACCTCGAACGTCGTCTGCACCACCATCGACGGGGTCGGCGGGCACCGCAGACCAGCCACCTGGAAACCGCGACTGCCGCGGTTCGGCACCGCCGCGCGGAAGTCGGCGACGCTGCCGACCTGACGGGTCTCGCCCAGGACACGATCGCCGAACTCCACCGCCCATGGTCCGCCGCAGGTCGGAAGATTCATCGCGTGGTACTGGATGCGGTCGCCCGGCTGCCCGCGCGGCGGAGTGAGGATGAGGACCGGCCCGGCGGGATCGTGCATGCGCGTCGCTTCCCGGTCGGGTTCGCTCGACGCACCGCCGCCGGTGTGGACTGCGAGCAGCAGAGCAACGGACCCGACGAACGTCGTCGTCGCCAACCATGGTGTCTGTCGCACCGGTCTCACCTCGCACCCTCAATTATGCGGCTTCGCCGCCCGTCCGCACCGAGTTGGCGCGCGTGCGGTGGCGACCGCGCACAGGGCTACTTCATCCCGGGCATGAACATCCGGTTTCCTGCACACTCCCGGCTCGCTCCCGCGGTAATCCACCGACCCAGTTGCACTCGGGGCCGGCTTTGTTGTTCACCCCGCCATGACAACCACCGGTGTGCCGCCGCGGACGGGCACGCTCAGCGCATCGTCACGGTGCCTCCGGGCACGTCCGCCGGCAGAGCCAGCCGGGCACCACCGGGCCGCGAGCGTGTCAGAGCAGCAGCATGCAGCGGCAGCCCGGGGGTCGCCCTCGACCACACCACGTTGCAGGTCGAGCCCGCCAAGGGCGGAGGCCGCAGCAGCGAAGTGCCCTGGTGACCTCCGTCGCACAGCGACTGCACGCGCTCGGACCCTTCCGCACGGGACAATCAGTGCCATGCACGCCCGTCGCCGTCCCGGTCACCTCGTCCACGTCCTCGCAGTCCTACTGCTCGCTCTCGTGGCCGCTGCCTGCTCACCCTCTACCGACCAACCCGCAGGGCCGGCCAAGCCGCCACCGGGACCGGAGATCACCGTGTCCCCAGCCGACGGTGCATCTGCGGTCAATCCCCTCGACCCCGTATCGGTGAGCACCATTGGTGGCACCCTCGAGACGGTCACCATGACCAACGACGAAGGCCGAGTGGTCGAGGGCATCTTCACTCCCGACCGCCTGTCCTGGAAACCGGGAGTACCCCTCGGCTACGGCCGCACCTACACTCTCGCGGTCGCCGCCGTCGGTGACCAGGGTGTCCGGAGCGAGAAGACCAGCACGTTCTCCACGGTCACGCCCGGCAACCAGACCATGCCGTCCTTCGTCACCACCGGCGGCAACTTGCTCGCCGACGGCGGCACCTTCGGCATCGGCGCCGTGATCGTCACGCACTTCGACGAACCGATCGGCGACCGCGCCGCCGCCGAGAAGGCCCTGCACGTAGAGACCACACCCCCGGTCGCCGGCTCCTGGTACTGGGCCGACGACCAGAACGTGCACTGGCGACCGGAGAACTACTGGACACCCGGCACCCAGGTCACCGTCCGCGCCGACGTCTACGGCATCCCGCTCGGCGAAGGCCTCTTCGGCCAAGAGGACGCGCAGACCTCGTTCACCATCGGCGACGCCCACATCTCCGTCGCCGACGACACCACCAAACAGGTCACCGTCAGCGACAACGGCGAAGTGGTCCGCACAATGCCGACGTCGATGGGTCGTGGCGGCACCGAAGTCGTGGATGGTCAGACCCTCTCGTTCTGGACCCAGCCGGGCATCTACACCGTCATCGACAAGGCCAACCCGGTCATCATGGACTCCTCCACCTACGGGTTGCCGGTGAACTCCCGCCTCGGCTACAAAGAATCGATCAACTACGCCACCCGCATCAGCAACGACGGCATCTACCTCCACGAACTCGCCGACACCATCTGGGCGCAGGGCAACACCAACGTCTCGCACGGCTGCCTGAACCTCAGCCCCGACAACGCCCGCTGGTTCTACGACTTCTCCCAGCCTGGCGACATCGTCGAGGTCCGAAATACCGGCGGCGCTCCCCTCGAACTGTGGCAGAACGGCGACTGGTCCGTCCCGTGGGAACAATGGCAGGCCGGCAGCGCCCTTTGACCTGACCACAGGATCGCGGCCATACATAGTACGCGTCTCGAGCAATGCCTCGAGGTATCTCGCAGGTCGGCGGCGAAGTCCCGCCGCAGGCTCGCGAACCACCCGGCCACCGAGGGCGAACAGCCCCTTCTGCTCCATCCGCATACGTCAGCCCAGCCGGGCCCCCTCGACGGTCTCCTCTGTCAGGTAGGACGCATCGAAGCAGATCGGTCCGGACGCACCGGTGAACGTGACCTCCGCGTTCGGCTCGAAGTGGGCGGACTCGTTGACCAGTTCCAGCCCCCGGACCAGAAACCTGCGGACGACAACGTGTTTCGCGCCCACCCCTGGGTGGTCTGTCGGTGACCCGGCGGACCTGTTCAACTCAGCGCAGCCAGCGAGGTGCGCTGATCTGATCAGCAAGTTCCACGGTGGAGATGCCCTGCCTAGCCACCACCTGACCGGTCCACTAATCACCCGCGCGTCCGGAATCTAGTCGTAGATAACGGCAAGTCCCCGGCGCTCGAGGTCCGCCAAACCGTCCCGCATGGCGTGAAGCTGTTCGGGTGAATGCCCCACCCAGTCCGTGATCTCGCCGACTACCATCACCGGCTCCCTTGTGCGGAAAGAGCGGGTCGGATTACCGGGAAACTTCTTGTCCGTCACGTTCGGGTCGTCCTCCAATGCACCTTCCGGTTCCACGATGTAGATGCGACGCCGACCCTCGCCGACAGCCAGCTCAGCTCCCGACACTGCGGCATCCAATGTTTGCGTCACATAGACATGGTTCGAGAGTCTCCCTTCGCCGTAGTTCGACAGGTGCCCCGGCACCAGCACATCACCCACCGTAAGGTCCGCCTTGGTGCCGTGAAGGAACGCACCCGACTCGTGCACTTCAAAAGGTTTCGTCACGACAACCCACCCCATCCGTTGTAGTTGGTCGGAAGATTGTGCAGCAGGTCGGGGGCCTTGCCGCAAGCCCCTCTATCTACCATATGGTGAGAAGGGGAGAACACATAACGGGAGATTCCTGCCGTAGTCGTCGACGAAATCGACTTGCTCGACAATGCACCCACGACGATCAACACTTCAGCGGCGATAGAGACGTCAACGGTACCTGCACGGCGCTCTCGCGAGTCTTTGATTCACCTGAGAATGCTGGCTTTCCGTGCCGCGCGCAGCCAGTCCGGGTACTCACCGAGGAGCAGCTCGTACAGGGCCGCGTCGCTGAGCCTGACGACGTTCTCGACCGCGAGGAACGCGGCATTGTCGACGAGTCGGCCGGTCAGGTTGTCGAGTTTCTCGAGGACCGAAGCTGGTGAGAAAAGCACCAATGTCGGGACCGCGGTGCCTTTGTCGAGGTGCCGATGATCTCTTCCATCATCGGGATCTCGTTGTTGGTTCCACCGATCGCATCGAAATCGATGTTGCTGTGCCGGCCATGAAGGTGGACATATGTGTTCACCCAGGTGTCGGCGTCGGCAACGGTGACGTCCGGCAGCGTCACGAACCGCTCGGCATAGGCGTAGGCCTCGAGGTTTCCGTCGGAATCGAGCTGGGTCGCGACCGACACCATCCGCTCGATGATGTGTTTGACCTCCCCCATGATCAGGACGACGCGGCCGACCGGGTTGGAGACGCCCTTCCTGCAGAAGGACTTTCGCGACCGCACGTTTCTGCAGTTCAGCTTCTCCCGCTTGACCAACGAAAGCGTGGCCTCACCGGGGACGGGCCGCACACCGTTGCCCCACCGAGTCGAGCGGCCGGGCGGACCATTCGGCCATCTCCGCGAGGACCTTGTCGGTAATTTGCCAATCGTCTCATTCGAGACCGTCGCGCCGTAGACGTCGTCGAAGTGGGCGGCGATTTCCCCGGTGGTCAGGCTTTTGCATCGGTGTCACGCGGGACCTGGATGTCGACCGGGGCCGATCTCCGTGAGCACCGTCTTCGTTCGTCGGCCGTTGCGGAAGTTCCCGCTGTTGCGGCCCGCTACCTCAAATTCTTCGTAGCCGAGATGCTCATCCATCCCCGCTTCCGTGAGTTGGTTGAGCAGCCCGTTCGGTCCGACCAGCTCCACACCTTCGGCTTTGGCCTCGCGATCAGTTGCTGCGCCAATTCCGGGTGATCGATCTTCGACTGGTCCATAGGATCGAGTGTTTCCGTCATGGTCTTGCCTTCTCGTCAAGCTAGCTCGGCGTGTCGGCCAGATCCGGATCAACCGTTCTTCTGACGGTCCCGTAACCGGCGGCCCGGTTCTCTCGCTGATCGCCGACCGTTCACGAGATGGTGAGCGCCGGTACTGCCAGAGGATCGGCCGGAGCCGGCGCGCTGCGGTTGGCCGCGACGAGGTCCCACGCGGTCTGCCGTGGCGCCACGCCGTCCAGGATCCATTCCCCGAGCAGCAACGCGACCTTGGCCAGCATCTCGGTACGCAACCGCAGGAACGAGTCCTCCGGGTCGGTACCGACCTGACCGAGTAGGACCCACCAGGCCCAGGCGACTGCTCCGGCATTGGCAACGAAGTCGGGGAGCACCGGAATACCCCGACCGGTGAGCACCGCCTCCGCCCGCGGGGTCGTCGCGGCATTCGCAGCCTCGATCACGACTGTCGCGGCGACCTGGTCGACGTTATCCGCAGTGATCGCATACGAGATCGCGGCCGGGACGAGGATGTCTGCCGCAGTCGCGATCACAGCCGCGCTCGGCAACCGCTGAACATGCGAGGGGACGCGGGAGCGGTCGATCTCGCCGTAGCCGTCCCGCAGGCCGAGCAGCGCGGGAACGTCCAGGCCGTCGGGACAGTACAGCGTGCCGAGGGCGTCGGCGACCGCAATCACGCGCATACCGGCCTCGTACAGATACCAGGCCGCGCCGCCCCCCATAGTGCCGATCCCCTGGATCGCCACCGTCGTGTCGGCCGGAACCCAGCCACATGCGCTCACCGTACCGAGGCAGGCCTGCGCAACCCCGTAACCGCCGATCACATCGCCCAGCAGAAAACCGCTGGGCACCGGGGCGTTCAACGCGGCCCGTACCCGGCGCAGAGTCCTCTGCGGATCTTCCGCCCGGCTGATCGCCGCATGGTAGGACTGCTGAAGGCCGAGCCGCGCGAAGACGTCGTCGAGCAGATGCTGCGGCACCCCCAGATCCTCCGCGGTCACCCAGTGCGCGGCCAGCCACGGGCGCATCGCCTGACAGAACCGCTCCAGAACACCGACGGCACGGGGGTCCTTCCGGTCGAAGTCGATACCGCCCTTCGCGCCGCCGACCGGCAGGTCGAAAACCGCGGTCTTGGCAGCCATGCCTCGGGCCAGATCCTCCACCTCCGACATCGTGCAGCCTGCCCGCATCCGGGTGCCCCCGGTCGCCAGGTCCGACACCAACGTGTGCACGACGAGGTAACCACGAGCACCGGTGACCGGATCGGACCACGTCACACGCAACAGGGGCTCACCGCTGCGCACGGTCGCCACATCGACCCGACGCCGCGTCGCCGTGTGCTCACGGTAGTCATTCTCTCGGTGCTCGGGGGTGCGCCCGAACCCGCATTCCG
>NZ_JBHXWI010000071.1:0-40382 GCF_042671975.1 Rhodococcus sp. NPDC127593
CTCTCGGATGCCACGTACCCGATCAGCTCGTCGAGGTCGTCGTCGCGGATCGGCAGGATGATGTCGTCGCCGTCGGCATACGCGGCGAAGACGACCCGTTCGCAGTCGGTGTCGAGCACCATGATGCTGCGCAGTGTCGCCGCCACCTCATCCGGGAGGCGGAGGTGGTGCACAGGGGCGGTTTCCGTGGGTCGGCGGCGGCGGAGGTCGAACGGTGAGTCCTCCCAGTCGCTGATTAGTCCTTCTTCGCCGCAGCTGCTGCATTCCCAGGCGATGGGACCTTCGGTCTCGGCGCGCAGAATGAGCATCCGGCCGGCGCAGCGGCGGTTACCGGGACGTCGCCGACACGGCAACGCGCTCACCCAGGCGACACCGATGTCACCGGCGGTGGCGGCGCGAACCAGGTCATACAGCTGCTCGGCGAGACGGCGGGCAGGGCCGGGGACCTCGTCGGGCAGATCGAGAAAATGACGCAGATCGGTGACGAGCACGTTGCAGAAGGTACTCGACTATCAGCACATTTTCTCCACAAGGATCATCGATCACGGCTCGTCCGGGTCGTGCGTTCGGCGGACTCGTCGACCTCGACGCTTACCGGTTGCGGCGGAGGGCCTTCGACGCCAACTCCTCCCGGGGCAGGCACTCGACCTCGGTCTCGCTGGCCCCGGGCGAATCGGGGTACCCGAGTCTTATTCTCGCCAGATGCGGTGGGCGGTTGACCATGACCGGGGACGTCGCAGGTGTGCGGTCCGCGCCACCAGGGTTCGTCGGACAGATGCGGATTCAGGCAAGCGGACAGGCGGGTGTGGTGGACTGAAAATAGGTGGTATCCGGGCCCCGAGCTGGAAGGTCGCCGTTGCGCGCTCTAGCGGTTCGCCGTTCCTTCGCCGTGGGGGCCGTGGCGTCCGTGGCCATCTCAAGTCTTCTGTTCGGTTCGTCCGTGGCAGCGATCCCGCTTCCACCGCCGGTCCCTATAGCATCGACCACGGCGTTTGCGGTCCCGGTGACGTTCCGTTCGGGGTGCGGCGTGGGATTCCGGTGTTACGTGCCGACGGTGGCGGTCATCTCGGTCGGCAACGGCGGGTGCGCCCGGGGTGGTGGCGTTCACGACGGGGCCGCCGTCGACCATCTTCATCACGCGAATCGACTGCATCGACGTGACGGTGAACTGGAGAAACCAGACCACCGGCGAGATCGGCACGACCGAGATCCGAAGCGTGCCGCCCGATTACAGCCGGGCCCAGGCACCGGACGAGGGGTGCCGGTATATCCCTGCGACGGTGTCCACCGGCGGCGGCATCGTCACCGCGACCGCCGACGTCGTGGCATCCACCCAGCGTTCGGGTGATCATGTCCCCGTCAGCTCCGGGTTCGGCGTCTTCCAGGTCGCCTAGACCAGCACAGGGCTGGCCGAGGATCCCCCGAGTAGGGCAGACGAGTTGCGGACGCGCGGTCGACGCCCAGTCGGTAGGCGCCGGTGGGCGCACTGTCCGTGCCACCAGCCCAAGACTTGTTACGGACGGGGGCTTGGCCGGTAGCCCTGATCCGCCAGCCATTGGCGTGCACGTCCACGACTGCGCTCCTCCGAGAACAACCGATATCGGTGAAACTCGTCGGGGGTCGGGGCGAGCACGTCCTTGAACCGGCGGAACGCGCCGCGCCCGGTGATCGCGATGGTCAGCCGGTCGGCGAGGTCGGGGTCGGTGACCGAGTCGATGAACGATTCCATGTCGCGGTAGCCCGCTCGCGATCCTTCGCAGTACACGGACAACCAGTGGTCGGGATCGTCGTTGGCGAAGAGGTCGTCCGCGATCATCGCCGGCCAGGTGTCGCCGGTCCGCAGGTCGATGCGGCCGCCACCGTAGACGGGGTCGCCTTCGAGCAGCGAGGAGAGTTCGTCGAGGTCGACCGCGAGCGGTCGGAGCAACGGGGTCGGGGACGTTCCCAGCGCGGCCTCGAGTTGGTCGGCGAGCACGTCGTCACCTTCCCAGTCCCGCACGCGCAGCGCCGCCGCGCACTCGGCAGCCGCCTCTCGCGCCCCGTCCCGGTGTTCACCGATCGCGGTGAGGAGGGCGTCGCCGACCGTCTGCAGTATGGTCCCCATCGGGTATCGACGATAATCCCAAAAGCGCCCCGCCCGGGAAATTTTCAGCGAGCACCGATCCCGTCAGAGGTTGCCGCTATCGTCCCGGCAGGACGACCGGCCAGATCTGTGCCCCCAGGCGAGCCCCAGCAGAAATGATCGCAGCCGATCTGCGGTTCGGTGGCCGCAAATGGAGCAGCTGATCGGACGCGTACAGGAATCCCACAGTAACGAGAGAAGTCGTGTCATGAATCGTGACACTGCCACCCACGTCGACGAACCGGTGCTCAACTCCGGCGAGGGCCGGTAACGATTGATGGGACATCGTCACTCGCTCTCTGTTGAAGTGGGGAACACCCATATCCGATTCAAATGACTGCGGCGCGGAGGACTCCCGCGCAGTTCCGCGAGTCGGTCGTTTCGGACGGGGAAACGGCAACGCGCAGTTCACGGGCTTCCGGTCACGGGGCCGTTTCGGAACGCCCGGTCATCAGCGCTCGGCATACGGGGTCGTTTCCTGCCGAGCTCTCGCATGTCGACTCTGGGACGAACACGGTCGGCGGGGTGTCCGAATCCTCCAACACGGGCGTCCCCTCGCTGGTCTAGCGTTCGCGCCAGGCCGAGTGTCAGACTTGAAGTCGTGGCCAGGACCAGCGAAGAGGCGCAAGAGTACCCGGTAGCACCCGACGTGCCGATGCCGCTGACCGCGCGGGTCAAGGCCCTGAACAAGTTTCACACCGGTCTCGAGGACATCCGGGACGCGGGCGGACCGGTCACGATCGTCGCGCTCGGACCGAAGCGACTGGTGCCACCATTCGCGATCGTCACCTCGCCGCAAGGTGCTCACGACGTCCTTGGCGGCTCCGACGGCGCATTCGACAAGGAATTGACCGTCCATGCCGAATCACGGAAGTGGTCCGGCGACAACCTCTTCAACATCACGCACGGGCCGTGGCTGAGCCGACGCCGAACCTTACAGCCGCTGTTCACCAAGAAACACGTGGCGATCTATGCCGGCTGCATGGCGGGTGTCGCGCAGACTCTGGCGGCGACGTGGGTCAGCTCGGGCCAGGTCGACCTCGACAGGGAAACCCGGCGACTGACCTTGCGGGTGCTCGGGCAGTCACTGTTCGGGCTCGACCTCGGCGCGCAGGCCGAGGTACTCGGACCACCGCTCAATCGTGCCGCCCGGTTCGTGTCGCATCGCGCGCTGCAGCCTGTCCGCGCACCGGCCTGGCTGCCGACACCCGCACGACACCGGTTTCGTACCGCGAAGAACGTCGTCGACACGGTGATCGATGAAGCGATCACGGCCGCCCACGACGAACCCGGGCGGGGTGCCGAGCTGATCAGACTCTTCTTCGATACGACCGACCCCCAGACCGGGAAGCCATTCACCGACCGGGCGATCCGCCAGGAGCTGTGGGCGTTCCTCTTTGCCGGACACGACACCACTGCGACCACATTGGCATACAGCCTCTGGGCCCTCGGACGCGATCACGCGATCCAAGACCGCGTGGCGGCGGAGGCCGCCGCACTCGGCGATCACCCACTGCACGTGGACGACGTGGCCCACCTCCGCTACACAGTCCAAGTGGTCCATGAAGCACTGCGGGCCTGTCCACCCGCGGCCGCGGTCGGTCGCAGGGCCATGCGCGATGTCGCCGTCGACGGCTACCGAATTCCTGCCGGCACGAACGTGATCGTCGGGATCTATGCGCTCCATCACGACCCGACACTGTGGGGCGCCCCTGGTCGGTTCGACCCGGGGCGATTCAGTCCGGACCGATCGGCGGGGCGCACCAGGTGGCAGTACCTGCCGTTCGGAGCCGGTCCGCGCACCTGTATCGGGGATCATTTCGCCATGCTCGAAGCGACATTGGCCTTGGCCAGCATCCTCCGAACAGTCCAGACCGAGTCCCTCAGTGCCGACTTCCCTCTCATTACGCCGTTCACCATGGTTGCCGGCGGCCCCGTGCCCGCCCGTATCCGAGCGAGGACACCCGCTCCACCGATCTAGCTGTGAGTAGTGGCCTAGGGTTTTCCGACTTTGATTCTCGACGCGCGTTGCAGGGTCCGCGAACGATGATCTGCCGTACGTCGAGAACTTGCGCCGGTAATCACCTGTGATCGCGAGCTAGCGACGGCGAACGATGCCCATTACACGCGTTGTGGCGTTGAAGGCGGCCTTTAACTTGCGATCCGCAATCGATCCGTCGGGCGGTAGCAGCTTGATCTGGCGGGCGAACTCCATTTGGTCGTAGCGCACCGTGTTGGTGACGACCTTCCCGTCCTCGATGACGAAGTGGTCGAATCCCTCGAACTCGATTCGCCGCCCGGTGGCGGCGATGCCGACGAAGGTGCCGACGTGCCGTCCGGTCAGGTGCCAGTGGGCCAAGACGTCGTGGCCGGACTCGGCGATCGAGACCATCTCGAAGGCGAAGTCGGTAACCGCGGCGAAGACCTGGTCGAAGTAGGCGGCGATCTCGGCGCAATCGACGGGCTACGCAGTCAGATCGATGATGAGCTTGCCTGGTTGGCCGTGGGAGAACGAGTCCACGAAGGCGGCCGGCAGCTGCTCGAATCCGGGCAATACCGATTGCACGGCCTCCAACTGTCCGGAACTGATGAGCTCGCCGAGCGTGGCTTCAACCTCTGCTGCGCGGTCCATGTAGTCGAGCACGACGAATCCTTGTGTGAGGATACGCTTGGTGAGGAGCTGTCCGAAATTGTTTGGGCCGGAGGGGCGTTCGGTCAAGTTGTAGCCATCGATCAGGCCGCACAACGCGATGTGTGCGTGGTTGTTCAGCCGGGCGATCGACGCCTCGAACATCGGGCCCCCCGAGTTTTCGAAGAGGCGGTCGATGCCGTCCGGTGTGGCCGCCTCGAGCTGGTCCTTCCAATCGGGGGCCTTGCGGTCGACGACGGCGTCGGCGCCCAGTCGGGCCACCATCGAGCACTTCTCGGCGCCTCCTGCGACGCCGACAACCTGTGCGCCCACCTGCTTCGCGAGCTGGACAGCCACGCTTCCGACTGCGCCAGAGGCACCGGAGATCAAGACGGTGTGCCCTGGCTCCGGCCGCAGGATGTCGCACACTCCGGCCCACGCGGTCAGGCCCGTCATCCCGAGGACGCCAAGGTAATGCTCCAAGGGAACGTCCTCGCGTGGTGCGATGCGATCCCAGTCGGTACCGGGCGAGCTGACGATCTGGCGCCGTTGCCAGCCGACGAAGCCACGAACGATGTCGCCCACGGTGAAGTTGCTGTTGCGTGAGGCCGTCACGCGTGCCAGACCGAAAGCGCGAACCGGCTCTCCGAGTGCGACTGGCGGAAGATAACTCGGTCGGTCGTCGAGCCAGCCCCTGATGGCCGGATCGATCGAGATGAAGAGCGTCTCGAGTGCGACGTCGCCAGCCTCGAGTTCGGGCAGGGCGACGTCCTCCACGCGGAAGTCCTCCACGCTCACGTGCCCGTGGGGGCGCTGCGCCAGGACGATCTGTTGTGATGAATTCACGGTGTGCTACTCCTTCGTCACCAACGACGGTAGAAGTCATGACGAGGCGAAACTTGGCCCTATGCGCACGGGATTCGAAGAGCACGCACAGCGCGCATCTCAATGCCGAATACGGTGCGCCTGATAAAAGCCGGTGCGCGCAAACAGCCAAGACGTGATGTCCATCACTTCATAGGGTCGGTGGGAAATGGGCTTCGTGCCGAGGAGCCCTCCTGGAAGATCCGGAGTCAACGCAATGAATGACACACGCGCCGACCGACCTCTCGAGATTGCGGTCACGATCGATGACTTCGTCCTGTGGGACGGCGTTCCCATGCCGGACGACACGACTCCCACTGACATCACGCGGTCTGTGGCGAAAACGCTGAACGACTACGGACTCAAGGGGACCTACGGCTTCTCTCACACATACCGGCTCGAGAACGAGCCAGAGCAAATCGAGGCCTTCGAGGCGTGGGCCGAAGCGGGCCATCACCTGGGCAACCACACGCACCAGCACGCTCCACTGCGCTGGATGCCCGACGCGGCATTCCGATGCGATTTTGAGACGGCCGAGAAGTACATCGGTCATCTGATCGACGCCGCACCGTCGAAGTACTTCCGGTACCCCATGGACATGTCATCAGGATCCGAACGACGTCGAGGGGAAGTCGAGAATTACATCGCAGATCTCGGCTACCGCACTGCCCCGATCACCAGTTGGTTCAGTGATTTCGCGTTCATCATGCCGTACTTCCGCGCGATGACCCTAGGCGACAAGGACGTGCAGAAGCAGGTACGCGACCTGCACGTGTCGACCGCGGTTGACATGCTCTACAAGCACGCGGACACCGCGCACACCCTGTTCGGTGCCGACGCGCCCCTGATCTGGCTCGTACACGGCACCACGATCTCTCGTGACACCCTCGCTCCGATCC
Source organism: Rhodococcus sp. NPDC127593 (assembly GCF_042671975.1). NCBI lineage: Bacteria > Bacillati > Actinomycetota > Actinomycetes > Mycobacteriales > Nocardiaceae > Rhodococcus > Rhodococcus sp. NPDC127593. The sequence goes on from NZ_JBHXWI010000071.1 coordinate 6,515, forward strand.
TCGAGGCATTCCTCGAGCGTGGCGTGGAGTTTGTCACCCTCGACGAGGCGATGAAGCATCCGGTGAACTTCGGGAAGCCGCCGTGTAGTGAGAGCTTCACCAACCAGCTACAGAGGTTCGCGATTGCTGCGGGCTTGCCGAAACCTGAACTCGACGTCGAGCGGCTTGCGGAGATCCTGAACCTCGCGCCCATTCCCGGCCTCGACACGATGGCGACGTACGAAGAGCGCATGTTCAAGCCGTTGGCGAAGCGGGTGGGAGCTGAATACGACTGGGATTGGTCCTGAGTCGGCAATCCACATTCACACCGTCATCATCTGAAAGCAGGATCATGCTCAACCTGGCCACCATGCTTGCCGACACTGCTCGACGCACTCCCGGCAGAACCGCTGTCATCGAAGGTGACCGAACCCTCACCTTCGGTGAGATCGATGCGGCTGCCAACAGTGTTGCCCATTTTCTTCTCTCACTGGGGTTGCGTCCAGGCGACCGCGTTGCCCTGACGATCGCGAATGTTGTCGAGTTTCCGATCGTCTACTTCGGCATCCTCAAGGCCGGTGGAGCCGTCGTGCCGCTCAACACGATGCTCAAGCGGGAGGAGGTTGCCTACCACCTCCGTGACTCGGGCGCGACGGCATACTTCTGTACCGTGCCGGGGCTCGACGACGAGGCGTGGCGCGGATTCCAGGACGTCGAATCCTGCGAGCATCTGGTCCCCCTTGGCCCCGCTTTGCTCGATGAGCCAGGCGTGGGAACAACCTTGGCCGACGCATTGGCCGAACACCCAGTGGAAGAGGTCCTGCAGGTGACCGAGGCAACGGACACAGCGGTGGTCCTGTACACGAGCGGGACGACCGGCAAGCCGAAAGGGGCGGAGCTCACCCACGCCAACATGGTCCTCAACGCCATCGGGCATAACCAACTGCTCGACGCCCGAGCCGACGACGTACACCTGGTCACTCTTCCGCTCTTCCACTCGTTCGCACAGACCGTACAGCTGAACGCCGGTTTCGCCATGGGCGCCACCCTGGTCCTGCTGCCACGATTCGACGCAGCTGAGGCCCTGGCGTTGATCACGCAGCACCGGGTGACGGTCTTCGCCGGTGTCCCGACGATGTACTGGGCTCTGCTCAACAAGGCCGCTGACGGAATAGACGTTGACCTCGCCGGTCTCCTGCGAATCGCGCTTTCCGGCGCAGCTGCCATGCCCGTCGATGTGCTGGAGCGGTTCAGGGATGTCTTCGGTGTCGGGATCCGGGAAGGCTACGGACTCTCCGAAACCAGCCCGACCGTCACGTTCAACCCGCTCGACCAACCGAACCGGTCGGGATCGATCGGCAAACCGATCTGGGGGGTAGAGGTGAAGCTGATCGACGAGCACTGGAACGAGGTCCCCGCCGGGGAGCCAGGAGAACTCGCCGTACGTGGATACAACGTGATGAAGGGATACCTGGGGCGGCCCGAGGCGACAAAGGAAGTGATCCGCGACGGCTGGTTCCGCACGGGCGATATCGCAACGCGAGACGAGGACGGCTACTACTTCATCGTCGATCGCGCCAAAGACTTGATCGTGCGGGGAGGCTTCAACGTCTATCCGCGCGAGCTCGAGGAGGTGATCATCGGCCATCCAGAGGTCAGCCTCGTGGCCGTCGTCGGAATCCCCGATGAGCGAATCGGTGAGGAAGTGAAAGCCTTCGTCATCCGCGAGCCTGGATCGGAGTTGAAGGAGGAAGACCTGATCGGCTGGTCACGGGAACGGTTCGCCGCTTACAAGTACCCGCGCCTGGTGGAGTTCAGGGATACCTTGCCGATGAACGCGACAGGAAAGCTCCTCAAGCGGGCTCTGCGATGATCACGCCGTTGGCGTGGGCGCCGGCGCGCGCTAGCGTCGACTGTGGCACGAGTCGCAGTTTCGGCATAGCGGTGTGAGAAGGTGTGGTGGCCTTGTATTCCGTCGATACGTTGCGCAGCGACGAGCACGACCAGCGTGAGCGCGGTGATTGGTGGCGCGATCAGGTCTCGTCGATCCACTGTCCGATGGCCTTCTCCCTTGCGGACAGCTACCAGGGAACCCTTCAGCATCAATATTCGGACACGTACCAGCTAGTTCGTTGGTGGGGTGAAGCGGAGGTCCTCTCTCGCACGGCAGCCGACATCCGTCGACATCCACATGGCGCCTACGAACTGCTCCTACCGGTCCGGGGTGAAGTGATCCTTGAGCAGGATCGTCGTGAAGCGACGATCACACCGGCGGTCATGGCTCTCACGTCGCTGGACACCGCGACTGTTCTGCGCCATGGTGACGGCTTCTCCTCCGTTGCATTCGTGATTCCACGTGACCGGATCGAGGCGCGGGTACCGACATTGCCGCACGTAGGCACCGTCCTCGATGCGACATCTGGACTGGGACGCATCGTTGTCGACGTGGTCAGTAGTCTGCGCAGGGAGCGGCACGAGCTCACCGGTAGTCAGTTCGACGCGATCGCCGACCGAATCGTCGATCTCGTGGCGCTCGCCTACAACGCAGACACGGCCGCCCCCTCCATCGATGTTCAGGAAGGGTTGGTCACCGCGATCCGACGCTTTGTTCGAGAGAATGCGCACGACCCGAACCTCACAGGAGCCGTGGTCGCGACGCGCCTCGGCTGGTCGCTCCGGCACGTTCAGGCCCAATTGCAGCGGATTGGGACAACGCCGTCGGACCTCATCCGAGAGGAGCGTCTGGCGTTGGCCCGGTTGCGTCTTCAGGACCGTGGCTGGAGCCACCAGAGCGTGACTCAGGTGGCATACTCCTCAGGATTCGGCGACCTCAGCACCTTCAGTAATGCGTACCGGCGGGCCTTCGGTGAGCGCCCGTCCGACACACGTTCTGCGGCATCCGCAAACGACTGAATCAGCAGACCCGCGGGCCCGCTCGACGACCGGGCTTGCCCGCGGGTCTGCTCATGTCTGCTGCGCGCGATACAAGCGAAGTGCGCTGCCCCCCGAGAGATAACGCCAATGCGGTCCTAGCGTAGTTGGCATGAATAGTGCAACCACCTCCGAAGGGCGACCGGCGCCCGACAGCCTCTTCTCTGTCGCCGGGAGGACCGCCGTCGTAACCGGTGGCTCACGAGGGATCGGCGCCATGATTGCCCGCGGCCTGGTACAGGGCGGTGCCCACGTCGTCATCACCAGCCGAAAGGAAGAACAGTGCCGCGCGACGGCCGAAGCCATCAATGCCGAGGCAGACGCTGCGGGAACGGCAGGACGCTGCACCCCCGTCGCCAGTGACCTGTCGTCGGCCGACGGGGTGACCGGTCTGGTCGACTGGCTCGGCGAGCACCTGACAAGCATCGACATCCTGGTGAACAATGCCGGGGCCACCTGGGGTGCGCCACTTGAAGAGTTTCCCCTCATCGGTTGGACGAAGGTGCTCAACATCAACCTTGTCGCTCCGTTCTACCTCATCACGGGAACGCTTCCGCTTCTGCGCAATGCAGCACGTCCCGACCGGCCCGCTCATGTCATCAACATCGGCAGCGTGGATGCCTTGACTACACCGAGCTGGGAGAACTACTCCTACAGTGCGAGCAAAGCCGGGCTGCACACGCTCACCCGCCATTTGGCCAAGCAACTGGCGTCCGACGGCATCACCGTCAACGCGATCGCCCCCGGCCCGATCCTGACGGACATGCTCGGACACGTCGCGGCGGATCCAGAGGTCGAGGCAGAACTCCTCGAGCGCGTTCCGCTGGGCCGCTACGGACAAACCGACGACCTGATCGGCACGGTCCGATTCCTGGCCTCCCGTGCGGGCTCTTATCTGACCGGCACCATCATTCCGCTCGACGGCGGGATCGCCGGCTGCGCCAGCTGAATGAGAACCACCACCTGCACCTTCTTCCACACAGCAAGCACCGATTCGAGGAACACCCCATGCCTGAAGCCGTCATCGTCGCCACCGCACGTTCGCCGATCGGTAGAGCGATCAAGAGCTCGTTGAAGGACATCCGGCCCGATGACCTCACCGTCCAGATGGTCACGGCCGCGTTGGCGAAAGTACCCGCACTCGATCCAAGCGACATCGCCGACATCATGCTCGGTGTCGGCGAACAGTGACTGAACGTCAGCGGTGGGCCATCGCCATCGGCCACCCGTTCGGCATGACCGGTGCGCGGATCACCAGCACCCTCATCAACTCACTGCAGACGCACGACAAGCAGTTCGGCCTCGAAACCCTGCGCGTAGGCGGAGGACAGGGCATGGCACTGATCCTCGAACACCTTTCCTGACCCGACGTCACATCGATCCAATCCTTGAGAGGTACCCCATCTCGTGAACGCATCACCTCATCCCGAACACCGCCGTACCGCAATCGTCACCGGCGCCGCACGGGGAATCGGCGCCGCCGTCGCACAGCGGCTCGCAGCAGACGGCCACGCTGTCGCCGTCCTCGACCTCGATGAGGCCGCCGCCCAAAATGTGGTCGACACGATCACCCAGGCCGGAGGCACCGCACTTGCTGTCGGCGCAGACGTCTCCAACGGAACTGGTGTCGAGAAAGCAGTGGATAAGATCACAACGGAGCTCGGAGCACCGGTCGTTCTGGTCAACAACGCCGGCGTCACCCGCGACAATCTTCTGTTCAAAATGTCGGCCACCGACTGGGATACCGTCATGAACGTCCACTTGCGTGGCTCGTTCCTGATGACGAGAGAGGTCCAGGGACACATGACCCAGGCTGGTTTCGGACGAATCATCAACCTCTCGAGCGTGTCGGCGCTCGGAAACCGCGGTCAAGCAAACTACGCCGCAGCCAAAGCCGGGCTCCAAGGTTTCACCAAAACTCTCGCCCTCGAACTCGGCAAATTCGGCGTCACCGCCAACGCCGTTGCTCCCGGTTTCATCGAGACCGAGATGACAGCCGTGGGAATGATATTCGACGATCTCAAGAAGAGGGCGGCCGCCGACATCCCCGTCGCCCGAGTTGGGGTCCCCGACGACATCGCACACGCGATCTCCTTCCTTGCGAGTGAGGGAGCCGGATTCATCTCCGGGCAGGTTCTCTACATCGCCGGAGGGCCCAAGGTATGAAGACACTCAACGGAATCGACGAACTACACGCCGTGGCGAACACCCGGATCGGCTACTCGTCATGGCACACCCTCACCCAGGAGAAAATCGACACGTTCGCTGACTCGACGGGTGACCACCAGTGGATTCACGTCGATCCCTCACGGGCTGCTGACGGACCGTTCGGCGCCACCATCGCCCACGGACATCTGCTGACCTCGATGATCCCGATGCTTGTATGGGAGGTCTACGCCGTCGACGGCGTCCGAATGGGAATCAACTACGGGTCGAACAAGGTCCGATTCCCGGCACCCGCCCCCGTCGGCTCACGGATTCGGGCCGCGGTGGAAATAGCAAACGTTGAAACCGTTCCCTCGGGCGTCCAGGTTGTCACGGCCGTCACGATCGAACGCGAGAATGCCGACAAGCCGGTTTGTATTGCAGAGATTGTCAGCATCTACATTCCGAATTGACGTCGCAAATCTGCGAAATCCCCACCGGATAGATTGCATGATGACAAATGATCGAAGGGGGCTGCACTGGTTCAGCGGGGCTTCGCGCTTGCGGCGACCACGTCGTGGCGGAAACTCTTCGGGGAACGGCTTCGGGATCTCCGAGCCGACCCTGCGCAACTGGATCAATATGGGCCTCGGTGACGAGGGAAGTGGGGAGTGAGGCTCCGGTGAAGACGTCGCCGAAGGAGATTCGTGAGTGGGCGATCAGCGAGGGTCACGAGGTGTCGTCCCGCGGCGGATTTCGGCCGACCTCGAGCGAGCCTTCCGTGATGCTCAGGTAGCGGCGCCGGTCGCGTGAGTCGCAACATTGCCCTGTTCCAAAGCGTGGCCATCCTGCCAGGGAGGCTATGAGCCTGCGGGACCATGATCTTCGGCGCCGTGCGGTGGCGGTTGTCCGCGTCGGCGGTGCCGGCGTCGGGTCTTCGCCGGCACCGGCGAGGCTGGTCAGGGCCGGGGGTGGACTTCGGCTTCTCTCGGCGTGAACTCTGAGGGGGGAATCGACGGTTCGCCGACAATCGAGCTGTGGTGGTGCGGTGTGGGTAGCCTGCTCCCATGTCGCAGCCTCCGCCTTTCAGTCCTACGGTCACGCTGCTCACGGTGAGCCGGGTGTGGGAGGCCGCATTCACCGACGGTTTGAAGCCGCTCGGGTTGACCACCCGCAAGTACGGGCTGTTGGGGCACATCCGCGGGACGCCGGGCATCTCGTTCAGTGAGCTCGCTCGGCGTTCCCGCATCACCGTGCAGAGCGCCCACACGGCGGTCGCGGCGTTCGTCGAGGCCGGGTTGGTCGACGACTCGACCGCGCACGCCGGGGCCGCCTCGACCCTGCGGATCACGGCGGCGGGCGAATCACTGCTGGCTCGCGCGGCCGAGGTAGTTGCCCGTCTCGATGACGAGTTCGCCGCGCAGCATCCCGAGCTGACCGAGGCGCTGCGGGCGCACATGTTGCGGGTGATGTCGGCGACAGACTGACACCTCACCCGCCAACCTTCAGTTAGGCTGAAGGTCATGGAATTGTTGTTGCTCTCCCTCCATGTCGTGGCCGGCATCCTCTTCGTGGGTCCGGTCGCGGTGGCCACCAGCCTGTTTCCCCGGTACGCACCGGTGACCGCCACTGCGGGCGGTGCGCGTGGGGACGAGCCGAGCATTGACACCGCCCGGGTGCTGCACCGGATCACCCGTATATACGGCGTCCTGGCGATCGCGGTCCCGGTCGTCGGCCTCGTCCTCGCTTCCGTACAGGGCCGCACGAGCGAGGTCTGGGTCGTGGTCGCGATGGTGCTCACCGCGACCGCCGGGGGACTGCTCGCCCTGCAGATCGTCCCGCTCCAACAACAGGCGCTCACCGCACCCGATGATGGAGCCCAACTCCGGCGCCTTCGCATGGTGACCGGCCTGTTCAACCTGCTGTGGGTGGTCGTCGTCGTGCTGATGATCGTGCGGCCCGGATCGAGCTACGTATGACCGGGGTGCTGCGCACCCTGGCTGTGCTCTCGGCGCTCGAGGCTGTCAGTGTCTGGCGCTGCTGATCAACCTCGCCACCGTGCACGACGGCACGCTCGCCCGGGTCCTCGGCCCGATCCATGGTGCGCTCTACCTGACTGTCGCCGTCACGGCAATGCTCGGTCGCGGCCTGACCACCCGGACCCGCATTGGTGCGCTCCTGCCCGTGCTCAGCGGCCCCCTCACGATGGTCAACCTCCAACGGGAGGCGCGCAGCGCATGAATCTTCGGCATTATCTGCGCCGACCGCTGGCGGTCCGCCTCGTCGACGACGGCGCCCTCGTTGTCGATGTCCGCCGCCAGTTCGAGTGGAACCGGGTACACATCCCCGGCGCCATGCACTCGCCACTCGAAGTGTTGCTCGATCGGTGCCTGGCGTTCCCTGGCGACCGCCTGCTCATCACCTTCTGCACCGGCGGAATCCGCTCAGCCGGTGCTGCGAACCTACTGGTGGAGAACGGCTTCGACGCGGTCAACATGAGCGGTGGTCTCGTCCACTGGCGCGCCGCGGGCGGGCCACTGACCGCCCGGTGAGAGGATGGCACTCTCCCCACGATCCCCTTGCGACACTGGTCGAGCCGGCACCTGGCCCGGGCGGATCGTCTCCGGGTGCGCCGCCCGCCCGAAACTTGGTGTCATTCGCTCGATATGCAATGGGTGTCGACTGGAGTGACACCATGTCCCGCAAGGGCGGAGTGGTGGCCGGCGAATGCTGCGTTGTCGGCGTTCTCTCGGCGCCACCCGGGAAGCATATTTCTGCCCGCAGTCCGCTGGGGTGGGATGCTAAGACCGCGAGCGAGCGATCGAACCGCAGCCGACGTCGAGCGGGAGCTCGCCCTGCTCGCCTACGTCCGCGATCGACTCCGGGCCTCGGAGGGCACAGACTTCCGGATCCCGACCACCGCCGTCGACGCGTTCTCGAGGAGCTCCACAGTCTCGATCGGTCGCCGCGGAAGCGGAATTGACTCCCGCCGGTGCGGACCGGTGGCGGGGCCTCGCATCTGAGGTGCCGGCCGCGCACGGTTGTAGCGGCCTCTATGAGGAGCCACCCACCGATGACCCACGACGGCGCTCGCGTTCTGGCCTTCTCGTTGCCGTCCAGCCGTGTTTCAGCGGGCCGGAGGGCGGGAGTGGTGCAATGAAGATGTGTGACGAGGTGGGTGAGCGATGAAGCAGGTCCTGAGGGCGGTGCTGGTGTGCCTGGTGGTCGGCGCCGCGGTGCTGGTGGTGTGGGCGGTCGCGTCGCGACCGGATGCGCCCGAGCCGCCGCGCCCGCTGCCCGATACGGCGGTCATGGTCCACGGCGGACGGACGACGTGCAGTGAATTATTCGGGCAGTCCTGTGATTTCGGGTTGCAGTCCGCCTTCAACCGGTGGGGGCCAGGTCTCGGCCCGTTCGTCGATTCCGGGGTCCTGGGACCGTACGCCGAGCGGATCGGGTTCGTGGCGTCGGCGAAGCTGAGTCTGGACGCCTGCGCACTGTCGCACACCACCGGAAAGACGGTCCTCGAATTCGTCGAACAGGCGCAACGGCAACACCCGGACGCCGGCAGCCCCGAGTTGTTTGCGTTCTGGAACCGGACCCGGCAAACCCTGTGCCCCCTGTGACCCGCACCGTCGACTACTGCATGGCGTCGACGATGTTCCGCCGCATCACTTGTCGCAGGCGATACCGTCCTTGTCCCGGTCGAGCTTGGTCGAGTAGCCGGGTTCGCCTTGGTAGATCGGCGCGGCGCCGGCTGCTTTTGCGTCGGCGCAGGACGCGAAGCTGACAGATGATTGCGGGGCGGTGTGGATCGGCGCCGGGGGGTTTGCCGGGATCGCGGCGGGGGCTGGCGGGGGAGCAACGGCGACGGTTGTCGTGGGCGCGATCGGGGCGACGGGCGGGGCGACAGCCGCCGTCGTGGTCACCGGCAGGGCTGCGGTGGTCGTGGCGGGCGCCGCGCTCGAAGTGGTCGTGGGTCGCGCGCTCGATGCGTCGACCAGCCGGGCCACCGAGGGCGTGGTGGTGGTCGAGGTGGTGCTGGACTGCGTGCCGCCACCGCAGCCGCTGATGAGTGCGGAGATGGCCAGCGCTGCCATCCCCAGGGTTGTCTTCTTCATTCCGGCATGAAATCAGGCAAACAGGACGTTTGGTATCCGCTGAGTGACCGACAGACGGCGAAGGCCGCCGCACGGGCCGAGCCGTCGTTGCGGTTGTTTCGTTTGTTGCGTATATTTCGTTTAGGAGGTGGCGTGGTGTCCGCAGCACATGATCAGCCGACCGTTGTCGAGCAGGAGCAGGCCCGGCAGGCCCTGCAGTTGCTTCGTGACGTCGATCCGGCGGGCGAGACCCTCGATGTGACCGTGGCCGGCACGTCGGAGTCGGTGCATCTTCCTCGTGCGGCGCTCGACCTGATCCGCGAGGTCCTGGCCAATATGGCCGCGGGGCAGGGGGTCACCGTCGTCCCAGCGCACGCGGAGCTGACGACCCAGCAGGCCGCGCAGATGCTCAACGTCTCGCGCCCGCATGTAATCAAGCTCCTCGACGAGGGGCACATCAAGTACCGAATGGTCGGCCGCCATCGCCGCATCCTCGCATCCTCACTGCTCGCGTATCAGCGGACGCAGTTGGGGTCCTCGCGCGCCGCCGCGGACGAGCTGGCGGCCCTGACGGAAGACCTCGGGCTGTACTGACGTGACCTTCACCGTGCTCTACGACGCGAATGTACTGTACCCGAATGTGTTACGAGATGTGCTGATCCGGCTCGCGCAGACCGGCCTGGTGCATGCCCGGTGGACGGATCGCATCCTCGACGAGACATTCGAGAACCTGGCCGAGGATCGCCCGGACATCCCGACAGCGACGTTGACGAAGCTACGGGAGCTGATGAACAGGGCGGTACCGGACTGCCTGGTCACCGGATACGAGACACTCATCCCCGCACTCACGCTGCCGGATGAGGACGACCGGCATGTGCTGGCCGCGGCGATCCGCCGGCGCCCAGGTCATCGTCACCGCGAACCTGCGGGACTTCCCCGACTCCGAGCTGGCGCAGTTCGGCGTCGAGGCCAAGCATCCGGACGAGTTCGTGATGGATCTGTTCCACCTCGACGGGGTACGGGTCCATCAAGCGATCAGCGCGACGGCGGCGGCCTGGCGCAATCCACCCGGGACCCCGGCCGACGTGTGCGACCGCCTCGCGGCGGCGGGGCTACCTATTTCCGCGGCCGCGCTTCGCCGCTGAGCGGAATGGCCGGGCTGGGGGGCCGTCGCGCGCCGGTTCGAGCTGTCCGCGATGTTCAGGGTGCCCCTGCACGCGCATGCGGAACATGACTTCGTCTTGAGCATGTTGGGACTGGTTCACCTCTACTTCGGCTACTCGCAGGTGATTCGGGCGGCAGCCGGGTTTGCGTACGTCCACGAGGACATCCCGGCCTAGTAGTTGTCGTTCAGTCCGCAGCGACAACGGGGATGAGCACTCGGTCGGTCCCTGCCGTTACCGAACAACGCGTCGATCTTGACGGTCTCGCCGTCATACGGTGCATACACGGAGCAGGCACCGGCCAGCGCTTCCCACGTCTTCGCTTCGCCCGATCTCGGTCGCGAAGTTCTTGAGCCGCTTTATAGGCGTTGACACTATGAGTTTGTGCGATCATCTCGGCACGCACTGGGTTATTGACCACCGTCTTGGGTGAGTCCGGTAGCTACGGTCGTTTGACCACGAGCACGTCCTCGCGCGGCTTCTTGCTGGTCTTGCACAGGTTCGCGTCTTTCGCGATCTTGAACACCGCCTTGTGGGCGTCGTCGTACGGGACCTCGAACTCGGCGCGCTCCCAGCTGGTCAGGTAACTGTACTTGCCGCCCAGCTCGTTCAGCACAGTCACGATGTCGGTCGCGACGAGCGCAGCGATTTGGATCAGCCGGACGGTGAGGTTCGCGTCCTTGCCCGTCGTGGCGACCCGGCGGATTTCGTTTACTGGCAGGGCAATGTCGTTTCGGGCAGCGAACTTGGCTGCAGCAGCCAGAGCCGTGCCGTCGTCGGTCGGAATGAAGTCCGCCAGGGTCCTGAGTATCTGCTGGCCGACCTTGTTGCTCGTCTCGGGATCCTCAAACAGGTAGGCGACCATCCCGTCGACCAGGTTGGGGATAAGGAAGTTCTCGACTTCGTTCGAGGCGATAATGGCGGGTCCGAGGGCAGCCCACCCGCCCTGGCGGAGGTGTGTGAAGGTGGCTGCGTCGTCGGGAACCAATTCGTCCTTGAGGAGGAGCGCGAATAGGTTGCTTTCCTCAGGTGTGATCTGCGTGGCCGGGAGTCGCCCGTCGAGTCCGAGGCTCCGTACAAGCAGGACCCGGTCCTCAGGGCGTGGTATGCCACGCCGGGCATTGAGCACGGCTACGGCGGCCTTTGCCGCAGCCTCCTCATCGTGGGGCTCATTCGTCTCATCGTCGGTGTGGATGACGGCGGCGTCGAGCAGGAGCTCACCAAGGCTCTCGTCGATGTCTCCGACCTCGACCCTGTACGCGTCGAGATTGGCCAGAGACGCACGGAACAGTTTGGCTGAGGCCAGTGCCGGCCAGGTCGAGGGTGGTGCGTCGGTCAGATGCGACAGCGAGCTGTTGGGTGACGCGGTCGCGGTGAGGCGCTTGAGGGTCTCGCCGTCCGATTCCGCGGCCTGAAGTGCGTCGACGAGTGTCGGGGCGGTCAGCGTCGAGTAGTCGGTGTCGTCGTCGGCTTCGACGGCGTCGAGGTAGGTACCGAGGTTGGACAAGCAGTACCGATAGATCGTGTCGTGGCCGCGCATGCTGTCCAGCGTTACCTGGCCGTCGATGTTGAGCGCCGTGCGCAGGTTATCGGCAGTCAGCTCGTACAGGTTGTTGTCCACGAGGAGTGTCCGCAGCTCTTCGTAGACACCGTTGAGGCTGGGCAGAAGCACCTTAGCGCGTTGCAGCACGGTCACGACCGTGTCAAGATCGTGCCTGGGGTGGGGCTCAGTAAAGGCGGGCATCTGCTTGTAGTGCGAGACCACGAAGTCGCAGACGTCGGACCTGAGGTCGTAGGGGCCGTTTGGGTCGGCGGCTATGAGTGCGGCGTCGACGAGTGCAGTACGTACATCGGTGGGCACGCCCTCGTTGGAGACAAGGTAGGTGAACACGTCCCGCCACGGTTGATGGCTTAGCCGCGCCGCCAGGCGGGGCCGCTGTACGTTCGAGGTGAAGAAGGCCGCCAGGAACTGTTCCGATTCGCTCCCAAAGTGCGAGGTCAGGTGGTTCACGACCTGGTCCGCACGTGCGACGTCCTCGGCGAGAAGGTAGTCGACCAGCTGAACGTTGTAGGCGCTGAGGGTGCGGGTGAAGTCCTCGTCGGCTTCGGCCAGCAGGTTTGTGAAGGCGCCGGGGCTGGTGAATTGGTAGTTGATGTCCATGCTGTTGGTCTGGACGGTCTGCACGATGAACGTTGCCACGTCGATGCCGGTGAAGTCGCCATAGAATTGCGCGGCATAGAGCGCGAAATTCCTGTCGATGAAGCCCCGCTTGACGAGGTCGCGTGCCAGGTCCGACTTCAGGATCCTGTCCACGAGTTTGCCGAACGTCAGATTCTCGTCCTCGTCCGGGATGGTGATCGTGAATTTGTCGGCGTTGACCAGGTCCCGGAAGTCGGCGCCGCGGAGATCTTCGATGTCGCGGTCGAGCTGCTGAAGTTCTTCGTGCAACGCCTCGGTATTCCTGGCCTCCCACCGACCGTGCAGGACTTCTGGGAAAAGGTCCTCAAGATGGTTCTGGGTCAACGGGATGAGTTGGCTGGGGCTGCTGTATTGCGGGTTCTGCGTCGCTTCGATGGTGATTACGGGTGAGGTGACGACGGCTTCCCAGAACGCGGGTGTGGTCACTTGGTCAGAGTTGTATGGGTCCGACCCAACGGAAAATCTCAGCTCCCAGTTCGCCAACCCCGGGTTTCGGTCACGTTCGGCCTTCCCGATCCCTATTAGCCGTTTGCCCAGCTGCTTTGCGAACGGGTCGACGGCCGGCGGTTGCGCGTTCCTTGCCAGCAGGTCTCGCTTGGTCTGATCGCGGTCCGCGACCGACGTTGCGACGAGCTCGCGGTGATAGTCGTACAGGCGGTCGAGGTCGCTGGAGCGCCGCGAGATGTCCTCGAAATCCTCCAGGTGGAAGTTCTTATAGGCGACCAGCGCGAAGAGGTGACTGGGAGACAGCTCGGGCGCGACCTTGTCCGACTGCAGCAGTCGTTCGGCAAATACGAGGTACTCGTTGCGCATGTTCAGCAGGAGGCGCTTGTCGGTGGCGTGTTTGGCGACGACTTCGACCAGCGGACGCTCGATGCCGGTGACGTCCGCCTCCCGCAGGAGCTGATGTAGGTGCTCGCGGGCAGTGCGGTGTGAGATGAATGGCACGATTGGGATGACGATTTCGAAGAACTTGGTCCGGTTCGCGCGGACGGTCTCGGCCCGCGCGGCGTCATCACCCTCCAGGGCCGTGTCCTCGCCGATCTTCTCGAACAAGCTGTCGCGCATTGCGTAGATGAACCGGAGGGGCGTCTTATGCTTCTTGATCTTCTTCAGCCGTTTCGGGGTGTTGTTGAGGAGGGTGTTGAGCTCACGAAGCGCCTCGAAGATCTGGGGGTCGTTGTAGCGGTCCAGGTCCTCGAAGAGGACTATGTCCGTGGATTCCTGGTCGAAGAAGTAGACGATCTCATCGAGGTGCTCGTCGAAGTAGGTGTGGTTCGGCGCCGACAGTGTCAGGGCCGCGCCCGCCGCGGACACGTTGGAGACCGTAAACCGGTTGTAGGTGACTATCCGCAGAACCGAAAGCACGACGACGAGTAGTGCGGCCAGCGCTCCCCACACCACCGCCTGCTCGATACCGGAGTGATCAGGTCCGGTTGCCACCTGCGAGGGTAGATGCCCGAGCAGCGCCAGCAGCGCCCCGAGCACGCCGACGAAGAGGGCGGACTCAACGATCGGCCGCCACATCGGCAGCGGACCGCTCCGGCTGAACCGCGAGTGGCGGAGTGTGTGTGGTCGGGCGCTGTAGATCAGTTGCTTGAGTATCTCCTTCTGGATGCGGTTGGTCAGCGACACGCCGACCGTGTCGGGCGCGAGGGTGGATACTGCCAGCCGCAGCGTCGAGTCCTCGTGGTTCTCCTGGAACTTGTCGAGCACGCTGGACTTGCCGGTCCCGTACCGTCCGCTGAGGGCAATGTTGCGGTTCTTGGGATCCTCGACTGCCTTTTCCAGACGGTCCAGGTAAGTCTTGTGCTGGGCTTCGTCGTATTGCGATGCCAAGGATTTCAGCGCCACCTGGTCCGAGGTCGCCACCGAGGTTTCGCTCCGTGCGTCGTTGACGGTGTCCGGGAAGGAGGTCATCTCGCAATCTCAGCAGATCGCCCCGACAGGGCAAGGATCAAGGTGGGGTCCTGGGCACGCGGTGTCGAGCGTGAGGGCTGTCGACGGCACGTGAAAACTAATGGCGGTATAAGTGGCCGTCTGGCGCCTACGTGAAAGCCGGAGTCGAACTCCTCAGTTCAGGTCGGTGTGGTGGTCGCGTACGGGGCGGGGCATCGCGTCGTCAATTGTCGCGCGGAGTCGGTGCGGCGCTGTCTGCAGGAGTGGCAGCGGGAGATTACGAGCGTGGTGTCCTCGTTCGAGGGTGTGTTGCGGCGGCCGGCCGGCGGTATCGAGGTGGACTTCGAGCTTCGGTTCGATCTCCGTGCGACGGGGCTGGCGCTGTCGTGGCTCACCGACGCGTTCCGCACCGCGTTGGACGCCGCCGATCTCGCCGACACCGGTGGTGTGGTGATGCGGGCGTTGTTCGACACCAGCGACACCGACGTGGTCACCATCCAGTTGCAGCGGCTGCCCCGTGCCACCCGCGGCGCTGTGACCGAGGGTGCCGGCGGTGATCGGGCACCGCGCACCAAACGGGGTGTCGCCGATCCGGCCCCGACCGTCACGGCGGGCACCGATCCGCATGGGCGTGGCACGGTCGAATTGGAGACCGCGACCGGCAACCTCGCCTACGCGTCCCCGCTGTCGCTGTCGGGTGACACGATCTCCTCGACGGAGGTCTCGGAGATCCTCTCCCCGTCCGGGAATGTGAATCGGGCCCTGGCCAACGCCAAGCGGAAGACCCATCAACTCCTCGGGCTGCGGGTCGGCAACCAGTACCGGTATCCGCTGTTCCAGTTCGACCGCGAGCGCAAACAGATCCGCCCGGTCGCCGAGCACGCGAACCGGCTGATGGAATGCGACCTGGACCCGTGGGGGACCCTGGACTGGTGGTTCACCGAGAACCCACTGATCGGGGACCAGCGGCCGGTGGACCGCCTGACCGCGCACGCGTTGACGGAGCCCGAGGTGGAGCTGATGGTGGCGGCCGAGCAGATGGGCATGGACTGACCCCGGTGAGCAGTGAACGCTACAACGGGCCGGCCCCCGCAGACCAGGGGGATCCCGGCGGGCACCACATTGCACCGGATCTCGGGTACCGGGTCCCCGTACCCACCGAACTCGTTCAATAACAGCGGCATTCGTGCGCTCGGCGACCCGCTGCAGGGGCGGTTCGAGCCGATCGACGACTCCCACGGCGGATACCTGTATGTGGCACTGTCCCTGGCCGGTGCCGTCGCGGAAGGCATCCTGCGCGACATCCCCATTCCTCGGTCCGGGATCGTGCGCCGGAAGCGGCTCGCGGGCAAGACACACACCCGGATGGTCCTCGGCCGCGACATCACCGTGGCCTCCCTCCTGGACGGCGACCTCCGATCGCTGAACCTGTCGGGGACCCTGGTGTGCTGTGACCGCAGCGCCTACACCTGGTCCCGGACCACCTGCCATCAGATCCTCGACGCCGACCCGCACACGGACGGGGTGATCTACCGCTGCCGCAACAACCTCGCCGAACTCGCTCTGATGCTGCTGGACCGCGGAGCCCTCGACTCGGCCGCACTTCCCATCGCCGAGTCGCACGATGTGCTGAGCGACCCGGGCACCTTCGCCGAGGTGGTCAAGGTCCTCGACGAGGTTCACCACCTGAAATACGTCGGCGCGGGCGGCGCACGGCTCCCATAGCCGTAGGCGCCATACAGATTTCCGGAGTTAGTGGGCTGGTGCTCCGTCAGCGCAGTGTAACGAACAGTACGCCCGTCAGCACCACTGCAGTGAGTTCGATGGCACCCAGGATCAGAGCGGCAACGGCGAGACCGGATCCGGTTTCATATTCGCGTCCGCCGGTCTCGACGTAGCCGATCGCGCCGAACACCAAGGCTGGAATGAACAAGCCCGTCAGGGCGCAGAACAGTGCGACGATCGCGCACACGTTGGTGCGTTCGACCGTGTCGATGCCGAGATCCGTTTCGTCGACTGCGACCACCGGGCAGGCTCCTGTCGTTGTGGTGTTGGTGCTCGGCCAGGGGTGATTCGGCACAGCTGCCGGCGCCGTGTGTTGTCAGGGGCCGGGTGCCCAGGTATCGGTCCCGGTGCGACCGTTGCTGACGCAGAACAGATCCTGGCCTTCGGGTGAAATCGCGATCCCGGTGGCGGCGGGGTTGCAGCTCTCGCCTTCGGCGGCTTGGCCGATGATCGGCACGGACCTCACCCAGTGTGGGCGGGTGGATCCGGCGTAGGTGCATTTGAGGAAGGTGCCGTCGGCGGAGGTGGCGTGGTTGTCGACGTCCGGGTCGCAGTTCCCGTTGACCGTGGGGGATGTGGTGGGCTCGGGCTCGTCGACGGTCGTGGTGGGTTCGGGCTCGGGTTTGGTGGTCGCCGCAGCGGGGGGAACGAGGGCGGGCGGGACCGCGGAAGCCGGGGTGAGGGCCTGCGCCGGCGCCGAGGGGAGGGAATAACTGGTGCCCGGCGACGAGTCCGTGACCGCGTCCGAGAGGGAAGATCCAGCCGAATACAGAATCACCCCGGCGGCAAGTGCCTCCAGGATCCCCAGGATGAGTGCCGCGACCGCGATGGCCCGCCCGGCCGGTCGCCAGAACGCGAGAACGCCGAAGACGATCGCCACGGGGAACAACCCGAGCAGTGCGGCGACGAGAGCGATCACCGCATACGGGTTGATCGGAGCAAGGTTCGGCGACGGTGTCGCAGCCGCCTTGGACAGGTCGACGGTCATCGGCCACCGATCCGTGTGTGAGCGGCACCCTCACGCTCGACGGGAAAGCTCATCGGTCACCTCCGGTAGCAATGTGGGAGGCGACTGCACCCCTCGGCGCCGATCTTAGGTCGGCCTGCGGTGTGCGCAGGCCGCGGGTACATGAGGTTCATTTACGTGAATGACACAGTCGGAAAAAGGATTTTGGTGTGCCCTGCGTCTGAGGAATGCCAGATCGCGGCGGCCGGGACAGCGAAGCCATTCCCGTGATCACGTCATAACTCGGGGTGTCCGCCGTATCCGGCCGAACGTGCGCCAAGGTCCCGGTGCCCGCCCTGGTCGGGCGGCGGCTGCGCGAACGGGTCGTTGGCGGCCGGGTCCGGGAAACGGCCGGGTTGGGAACACGGTACGAGTCGCAGGCGCACTGTCACATCGGCGCGATTGCCGGCGCGGTTGCCGCGCCTACCGACCAGTTGTTTCTGCTTTGGAAGTATCGGGCGGCTTCCGGGGTTTCGGTGTATTCGAGGAGGTTGCCGACGTGGGCGGTGAGGACGGTGATCGCCCGCAGCGGCAGTGATCGGCATCCGATCCCCTCACCCGCCGGTTCCTCGTCGTGGATTGAGGGTTCGGTGTTCTCCCTCAGCACAGCCGATCTCGCCGCGCGAAGATGAAGGTGCGACGGCTGCCGGATTCTGGTCACCGGCAATAGAGCCGTGCGGCGGACTCTGTGCGCCACGCAGTTGATTCTGTTAGGTGGTGCGGCCCAAGAAGTTCAACAGCTGGGTCTGGGCGTCGGCGTTGTCTGTGGGCGCCACCTTGGCCCCGAAGGCGTGGGGGAGCCGGATCCGGTCGTCTTCTGCGACCAGAAAGGTTCGAGCCAGCTCGACTGCCTCGGGATCGAGGTGTTCGTCCTGCCCGGTGGCGCGCGCGAAATCCCAGGTATGAATCAGCGTGTCGGCGCACGCCATCCGCCGGACGAATTGCTCGAAAGGCAGGGTGCCGAACTCGGCACCCAATACCTGCTGGGCGGTCGCCTCCGACTCCAGGGCAGCCTGTACCTCGGCCGTCGCATCCAGCCATGCGGCCACCACGTCCTCCCCAGCGGTAGGCACCTGGTAGTCATTTCCCCTGAGCCCTGCGCGGGCCCGTCGGTGGTTACCCACGACATGGGCGGCGACGTCCCAGGCGGTCCAGCCTGGGCAGGGGGAGGCCGAGTTCCAGCGGTCCTGCGGGCAGCCCAGGAGACGATCGGTGAAGTCCTGCGCCACGCGCGCGTACAGACTGGTGATGGGCGATCCCATCCCCACACCGTACGTCAACCGCCCTCATTGAATCTGTGCTGGTAGTGGGCATTCTTACGCACGCAGTGACCCACACCGGCCGCCGCTCAGCCTGAACCGGGAGATCTGCCGCCCCCGACACGGGGGCTCCCGGGGCCGGATGCCGAGCCGTGACGATGTGCCCCGAGACCTTGTCGGCGCTGAGGGGAAACAGGTGCGATGGGGGAGCTGACCGCGGTGTATATAGGTCTGTCCGTCGCCGTGGTTGCCGAGGCAATACTGCGGGGCCAGGACATCGCACCGGACCTGATCATCGCGCACGCGAGGCGTGGGCCGACAAGTCGTTGACGGAGCTGGTGCTCGACGAGGATGTCGAGGTGGCGGTCCTGCGGTGGCCGGCGGAACATCATCAGGCTCGGCCAGGACGCCTGGCTGACGGCGTGCACGTGGGTGGGACTACGCGCAGACCCGCCGAACCGTGGGCCGACATCGTGACCGACACGATCGTCGCGCAGGGGCTGCATTACCTGCATTACGAGTGCCGGCACGGATGCAATGAACTCGCGCTGATGTTGGTCGACGGACGAAAAACCACCGACGCTGACGGTGGTGCGGTCGGCGCCGCTCGATGCCGACGGATGGGCCCGAGAGAGGGTGCTCGCCGCGCTCCTTCACGATTGTCGATCTGACATTGGGATAACGCGGGGGACGTGCGGGCTGACGCCGGCTGATCGGAGTGAGCACCCGCGGTTGCTCGGCCGGCGCGCGCCCCACTGTTGTCGCGAGGGGCAAGGTGTCCCGGTGCCTGGTGATCATCGCGGTGGTGTGTCGGGTTGTCTCCACTCGTGTGCATGGTGCCGCAGTCGGTTTCGGGTGAACCGTGTGTGTGCGGTGCGGAAGAGGATGATGCCGGCGGTGGGTGACCACACTCCGAATGCGGTGGCACGGTCACGACGGTGTTCTCCGGGCTGTTGGGGATGTGGCCGGCGCGCGGCCTTCGCGAGGTAAGGTTCGGTGCCGCTGTGACCGGAGTCCGGGAGGCGCTGCACCGCCGGAATTGCGGCACAGTCTTCGACTGAGTAGGTGGTGGGCCGTCGGGCGCACAGCCTGCTCGGCACCGTGAACACCGAATTCGTCACTGTCGGCCACTTCAATGCCGCAGCTGCCGAGGCAATTTCGTGATTTCGGTGGAGAAGATTCCCTGTCGGGGTGAGTCGTGCTCGTCCTGCACGAAGCTCGGTGCGATGTGATTTCGAGCTCGAAGAGGATCGTGTGTGGTCTGCCCACATCGACAATGTCTTGAAGACGTTGAATTGTTAGTTCGGTGAGCTTCCTCATTTCCGGGATGAGCCTGCCGTTACTGTGTGCGTTCGACGATTGCCCTGACGTAGAAGGAGAGCATGATGGCGGTATCACCGAGGATTTCCGAAGGTTCGGCGAAGACGACGACCAAGGATATTCGCGAGTGGGCGATCGGAGAGGGCCGCGAAGTGTCACCCCGCGGCCGGATTTCGGCCGAGATCGTGCAAGCTTTCCATGACGCTGCGGCGACGAAGGCTCAGGCAAGAACGGTGCCGGCGAAGAAGGCGGCCGCGAAGAAGTCGCCGGCGAAGACGACAGGGCCGAAGAAGGCGGCCGGAGTGAAGGCGGCTGCGGGGAAGTCGCCGGCGAAGACGGCAGGGGCGAAGTCGACGGTCGCGGAGAAGATTGTCGCCGCGAGGGTACCGGCGGTGAGTAAGGCTCCGGCGAAGTCGACGACCAAGGATATTCGAGAGTGGGCGATCGGAGAGGGTCGCGAAGTGTCTCCCCGGGGTCGGATTTCGGCCGAGATCGTGCAAGCTTTCCATGACGCTGCGGCGACGAAGGCTCAGGCAAAAGCGGCACCGGCGAAGAAGTCTCCGGCGAAGAAGACGGCTGCGAAGAAGGCGTCTGCGAGGAAGGCGTCTGCGAGGAAGTTGTCGGCGAAGACGGCTGGGGCGAAGTCGACGGCTGCGGAGAAGATTGTCGCCACGAGGGTACCGGCGGTGAGTAAGGCTCCGGCGAAGTCGATGACCAAGGATATTCGCGAGTGGGCGATCGGAGAGGGTCGCGAAGTGTCTCCCCGCGGTCGGATTTCGGCCGAGATCGTGCAGGCTTTCCATGACGCTCAGGCGACGAAGGCTCAGGCAAGAACGGTGCCGGCGAAGAAGGCGGCCGCGGAGAAGATAGTTGCGGGGAAGGCTCCGGCGAAGACCACCGGGCCGAAGAAGCCGGCTGCGAAGAAGGCGTCTGCGAGGAAGTCGCCGGCGAAGACGGCAGGGGCGAAGTCGACGGCCGCGGAGAAGATTGTCGCCACGAAGGTACCGGCGGTGAGCAAGGCTCCGGCGAAGACGACGACCAAGGATATTCGAGAGTGGGCGATCGGAGAGGGTCGCGAAGTGTCTCCCCGCGGCCGGATCTCGGCCGAGATCGAGCAAGCTTTCCATGACGCTCAGGCAACGAAGGCTCAGGCAAGAACGGTGCCGGCGAAGAAGGCGGCCGCGAAGACGGCTCCGGCGAAGAAGACGGTCGTGGAGAAGGTCGTCGAGAAGGAGGCTCCGGTGAAGGGAGCGGAGGCGGGCACGGCTCCGGCGAAGAAGACGGTCGTGGAGAAGGTTGTCGAGAAGGAGGCTCCGGCGAAAAACGCGGCAGCGGGGAAGACGGCAGCGAAGAAGACGGCAGCGGGGAAGACGGCCGGGGCGACAACGGCCGCGGAGACGACGGCCGGGGCGACGACGGCCGCGGAGAAGGTTGTCGAGAAGGAGGCTCCGGCGAAGAACACGGCAGCGAAGAAGACGGCCGGGGCGACAACGGCCGCGGAGAAGGTTGTCGAGAAGGAGGCTTCGGTGAAGGAAGCGGCGGCGGATACGGCTCCGGCGAAGAAGACGGCCAAGGAGATTCGAGAGTGGGCGATCAAGGAGGGCCGTGAAGTGTCCTTCCGCGGTCGGATTTCGGCCGCAATCGTGCGTGCCTTCCATGACGCTGCGGCAAAGTTGCCGGCTGTGGGCGAACGGAGTGGTGTCCGCTCTTGAGCGTGACACACCGACTCCGGGTTGCCGGGTTTTCTCAATCCGACGGATGTTCAGTGGACGGACCTTGCCTGTCTTTTCGAAGCCAGGCTCACCGAAGATGAGCGCGCCGGTGTCACAGTCATGAACGCGGGCGTACGGTCGGTGCGACTGGTGCGGGAGGTTGCGTTCACGAGCGCTGGTCGACGGTGTGCACCGAGGTTCCGGGCCGGCACTGCCTCTGAATGCTCCCGCTCGCGGTGGCCGGCCGCCGGGGGTCCCGGCACGGCCTCCTCCGAGGGCTTCTAACATTGCAATGTATCGCTGTATTGTCTCCGTACATGGCGCCACTGCTTTTCGCAGCAAACGGCTCGCCGGGGCGCAGTGACCGATTGTGGTGGCGGTGGGTGCCGTGGGGTGCCGTGGGGTGCGAATCGAGGTCCCCGGACGTACCGGAACAATGGCCGGTGATGAGCGAGACGAACATGGGCCGCGTCCCGGTGGGGGATCCGATCCCGCTGCGGTTCGACCCGACAACCAGGCAACGCCTCGAGGAGTTGGCCGCCGGCATCGGCCCGCGCCGATTCGGGGCGCTGGTGCGGGTGGCCGCACGACGACTTCTCGCCGACCCCGACCGGGTGTCGCAGGCACTGGACCAGGCCCGCCGGGCCTCCGCCGACGCTCGCCGCATCACCTGGGTGGAGCGACCTCTCGACCTGGACCCCGAAGCCAGCGCTCGCCTCAACCAGCTCGCTCGCGAGTTCCACACCGACCGCAGCGCGATCGTCCGGGTTGCTCTGCACCGCTTCCTGACCGCGGCGGGCCGATTTCGGCACCCGGTGCTCCGTGAAGACGCCCGCACCGATCTGACCTGCCGCACCCGCGTGTACCTCAACCGCTCCATGCTGGTCCGGCTCGACCGGCTGATCGCCCGCAATGGCGACGCCCTTACCGCCGCAGCGATCCGGGTCGCGGTCCGCCGACTCCTCGACGACCCGGGAGACCTCGCCGCCGACCTAGCCACGATCGGCGCGGTCCGTGACCTGACCCCGGAGACCCTCGGTCCGCGCACGAATGTGCACTTCGACGACGACCTGCGCGACCAGCTCGACGCCCTCGCCGTACGGCTCGACTCCGACCGCGCCGAACTCATGCGTCTGGCCGCCCGCCAGCTCCTGGCGAACCCGCGCGACCTCGATCAGGCGGTGACCGAGGAGATCTACCGCGGGGACGCGAACCGGGCCCTGCTCCTCGCCCGGAACACCCGCCGCCGGCAGACCGCTGACCAGGCCACCGCCGGGCCCCCGGTCCGCAAGGCGCCGAGCCCGCAAGGGAACCCGTTCGGGAAACGGCACGTCTTCCGGTTCGATGAGGACACCAAACGCCGCCTGGAGGAGCTGGCGGACGAGTACGGTCCCCGCCGGCTGTCCGCGCTGCTCCGGGTTGGGATTCGCAGACTCATCGAGAACCCGGCGGCCGATGAGGCCCTGGCGCAGGCACGCCGCGTCGCCGCCCCGCCGCGCACAGCCCGGGTCGACGTCGCGCTCGACGACGAACTCCTCGCGCACCTCGACGCCCTCGCCGAACGGCTCGGCTCGAACCGTCAGGAGGTGGTGCATCTGGCGGCCACACGCATCCTCCGCTTCCATCACAACATCGAGAACCGGATGCTCGACGAGATGTTCCGCGCCCCAACCAGCCGGAAGCACCTGCTGGCCAAGCATGCCCGCCGTAAGCGGATTCGTTGGATGGACCGCGGCAGCGGCACCTGACCTGCGAGAATGGGCGGTGGGTCGGGCCCGAATCACCGGGGGACCCATGTCTCGGTTTCTGCGCCTCGCCGTCGTCGCGTCCACCGCGGCCGCCGCGGCCGCCGCCCTGTCCCTGACCGCGGCGCACGCACACGCCACCCCAGCTCCGAGTGGGTGCGACATACAGTTCTTCGCGGTCGGTGCCATGTCGACCTGTGCACCCGGATCGGTGAATACCCACCAATTGGAACTGGTGTGCTACCCGTTTACCAATCTTATTTATCCCGTCAACACCATCACCGTGTGGGGGCCGGAGGTCCCCACCTTCTTGCCCTCCATCGCACTGTGTCCGCCGCCCATCTACTTCGCGCTCGGCCCCCTGAGGGACACCCGGGTGCACACCCGATAGGACCCCCGGCTGCTCCTGCGCCGCACAAACGGCAAGTGACCTGCGGAAATGACACGTCCCCGGGGTCGGTGCCCCTGATCGGCTGCGGCCGCCAGTAGGGTTCTGCCTGCTGTATCGAGAAGACGTGAGAGATTGGGGAACTGTGGCGCGCAAGGTAGTTGTCGAACTGGTCGACGACATCGACGGAGCCGTCTTCGGCGAGGACGGGGAGAGCTTCACCTTTTCCGTCAACGGGGGGGACTACGAAATTGATTTGAAAGACAAGCACGCCAGCAAGTTTCACAAGCAGATCGGATTCTTCATCGAGCACGCCACCCGGGTCGGTGGCCGCAAACGACGTTCCGATCGTTTCGCGGTCTCGGACGCCCCGGTGCGGCGGCGCGGGAACGGCAAGGAGATCCGCGCCTGGGCGGCCGAACAGGGCTACGAAATCTCCTCGCGCGGGCGCATTCCCGCCGAGGTGGAGCAGGCGTTCCAGGACGCCCACTGAACGCGAAGGAGCGTTGATGCGATCGCTTCGTAATCCCTGGTACCGGGCCTCGGTGCGTCGAGCGGCGAGCGAGCATTGGCTGACCACCGGCAGCCGGGGGTTACGTGGCATGACCGGTGAGCCGGTGGAACTCAGCGACACCGAGGCGGCTACCGTCCTCGCTGCCTTGGTCGAAACCACCGGTGGTCGGTGGCCGGCGCACACCGCGAGTATCGCCCGCACGCTCCGCCGGCGCTCTTGCCGCTACTCCCGCGGTCTCAGCGGCGGCGTGAGCGGCCGACGAAACCGACCGCAGTCCGGGCCCGGCTATTGGCACAGGGAAGCTCTCTAGTCAGGCGTTCTCGCAACCTCCGGGCGATCGCTTCCTGACGTGCTCCGAGGATGGAGACCGCGAATCGCCCACCGTTGTCGACGGCATCGGTGGTGTGAGACCCGTGCGTCAGCGACACCAGAAGGATGGCGGGGTCGAGACTGATCGACGCCATCGAGCTGATGGTCATTCCGCACGCATCGCCGTCTAGATCGGCGGCGGCAACGACGCAGACCGCGAACGTTCTTCCCGACCTCCAGCATCCGGACGCCGAGATCCTCGGCCTGCTCGCCCGGTACATGGAGTCGCGTCCTGGCGTTGGCCTGATCGGTCCCGTCTGGCGCGCAGCGATGTCGGTACGCCGTCGTGGAGACGTCGTATGACCTGGGCGCGCCTGAAAGGTGCGCGTTGGACGAAGCTGGCCGGTCCGGCAACTGTGCGCGGTGTGCGTCTGGGTGTACCGGCACCGGCGGTTTCGCACTGACGCGCACGTCATCACCGGGGAGCCGGTAACCGTACGGGCGGTGAATTCGGCACACCTACAGCGGTGCTCTCGACTTCGGTCGGAGCGGACACCGCATTGATCGTCCCGCTGCGGCCTGGCCGCAAGAACCTGCTCCCCGACGCATCGTGGGGCAAGATGACGGTCAACTTTACCGACCTGACCCCGCAGGACCAAGACGCCGCCCGCCTCGGGGTGATGCGCCGTGCGCCGGCTCCGCGGCCGCGGGTTCACCGAGATTATGTTCGGTGACGACGCCGCGCCCTACGCGGTGCTGCGCCGTCTGCCCGCCGACGAGTGGTCACGGGTTTTCGACGACTGGATCCGACTGACTCCGTGGCGCCGTGCGGACCCCTGGTGGGAGGGCAGCCTGCGCGCATCCGATGAGTGGAGGGGATGGGCGTCGGCCGGGAGGGGACGGTGACCCTCTGGCGGAGGCTTGGGCGGCGATCGTGCCGGCGCACACTGACAGCTGTGGAAACCGCAACTTCGGAGGCCGCAATTCCTCCATTTCGTCAAAGAAATTGGGTGTTTGCGCAGGTAGCGTGTGACGGCAATCCCATTTCGACCATCTTTTCGACAGTTTCGCAGTGAAGGGAATTACCGTGACGAACGCCGCCGAGGAGCCGATCGTGACTCTCGATATCTCTGACCCCATTTTCCTGGCGGATCGATTCAGGACGTACCGAGAGATCCAAGCGTCCAATCCGGTTGCTCGGACTCTCGTCAACGATCAGTCCTCGTGGCTTCTCACCCGCTACCGGGATGTGGAGCGCATTCTCAAGGATCCGATGTGCGTCGTCGAACCGGTTCCGGGACAGATTCCTGCACATGTCGGTGACGGTCCGGCAGCGCAGTTCTACCGGCTGTCATTGCCGAATATGGATCCCCCGCAGCACACCCGGCTTCGCAGGTTGGCAGGTCCGGCCTTTGCGCCCCGCGCGATCGCGTCCATGCGGGGATGGGTCGAGGAGATCATCTCGGCCGGGATCGACCGACTCGCCGAATTCGATTCGGAAGTCGACTTCGTCAGCGAGTTCGCGACACGGGTCCCGGCGCAGATCGCGTGCCGGTTGCTGCACGCTCCCGCGGAGGACGCGGCCACGGTGCTGCAAAGAATGCCGGCGCTCAATGCGGTCCTCAGCCAGAGCGAAATCACCTCGCAGCAACTCGCCGAGGCTGACGAGGTTGCGCAGTTCTATTTCGACTACATCGGCGGCATCGTCGACGGAAATCGTGGTCGACTCAGCGCGGACGACCCGGTCGGCGCGTTGCTGGCCGCCGAGGAAGCGGGGGACAAGCTTTCCCGTGAGGAGTTGGTCGTTACCTTGGTGGGGTTCTTCGTCGCCAGCTACCACACGACGATGGTGGCGATGACCAACACGGTCGCCGCACTCCTCGCGAACCGTGACCAGTACGTTGCCTTGCAGAAGGACCCCTCGTTGGCGGGCAACGCCTGGGAGGAATCGCTGCGCTACGACGCGCCCGTGCACTTCATCTGGCGTTATGCGCCGCCCGGACTCGAGATCGCCGGCAAGCAGATCGACGCGGGGTCCCACCTGCTGCTCGGCCTGGCGGCCGCGAACCGCGATCCCGAGAAGTTCGACAACCCGGACTCGTTCGATTTGACCCGTGCCCGGATCCGTCACCTGGCCTTCACCGCGGGGGGCCACTTCTGCCTTGGAGCCCCGCTATCTCGGATCGAAGGGGAAATCCTCCTGCGTCTACTTCCAGAGAAGCTCCCGAATATTGAACTGCGCGAGAAGAACCCGCCTCGCATACCGGATCTGACCTTCCCCGCGGTCACCCAGTTGAGGGTCTCGCCGCACGGGCGTTGAGTCAGTGACCGTTCCGTCCGCCGCTGCGATAATCGTGCGATGAGCAGTGAAATTCGACCTTCGGAGGTGCCGGTGCTGCTCGACGACGACGAGGTCGAGCAGCTTGCGGCCGATCTGACCGCGCGGATCCGGGCAGCGATCCCCTCCTACAGCAGCCTGCCGTACGACGAGCACGAGCGGACCGTGCACGAGCACCTGAGTTTGCAGCTTCGCAATGTGGCCTCCGGGGAGTCACCGCCGCCGAGAGTGCTGCGGCTGACCAGCGCCGCCGCCCGAAGGCGAGCGCACTACGGGATGCCGGTCTACGACGTCCTCGGCGCCTTCGGCGTCGTCAGCGCAGGGCTGTGGGACGCTTTGCGCCAGAAGCACACTGCTAACGAGTCGTTGCTCGTCGGGCTGGTCAGTCTGCTCGGGGAATGGAACCAGGCGATGAGCCAGGCCGTGGTGGACGCGTATGTGAACGAGAGCGGGAGTCGGATCGACCGGGAACGCGAACTCCGCGACCGGCTCTTTGCGATCTTGGCGGGCTCCGAATCCCGGCATGCCCTCGAAGACGTTCTCAGCCAGCTCGCCTTCGACTTGCGTTTCCCCTTCACGGTGCTGTGCTGGCGCCGGGAGCCGTGGTCCCTCGAAGACATGGAACTTCTGCAGCGGTCCGGCCGACGGTGGTCGGGGGTGTGCCACGTCGGGATCGTCGGTGATCAGACAGTTCTCGTCGTTCAAGATGTCGACCTGGACGAGCTGACGACCCGTGTGCTCGAGGTGATCGGCACTAACGGCGCAGTCGGCATTGGGCTGGCCCGCGTGGGCGCCGACGGTGTCATCGCGAGCCTGGCGGAGGCCGAAGCCGCTCACAGATTCGCCCTACTGCAGCAACTGCCCTCCGCGGCATTCGCGGACCACTGGCTCGAATGCGCGCTGTGGGCCTCGAGAAAGATGATCGCACCGATGCTGCAGCGGCCGATGACATGCGCCGAACAATCACCTGATCTCGCCGCGGCGGTGTATACCTTTGCGAACTCGGGCTTCTCCCTCTCCGGCGCGGCCAAAGGCCTGCACCTGCATCCCAACTCCGTCGCGTACCGGTTGAATCGTTGGCAGGAGCTCACCGGGCTCGACCCGCGCCGCTTCTCTGACCTCGTGCTGTCCCTGGTGGCTATCGCGTATGCGCAGGGTGACGGTGCACCGGACCTGAACGACCACCCGCCCCGGTAGCGATTAACACACCGAGTGACCACCCGGTGGCGCCCGGACACCTCCCCGGGTGTCACACGGATCTGCGACTACGCCGCCGCCTGCACGAAGGTCTTGAGGTCGAATCCGCCCTGTTGAGCGGCCTCGGGACTGAGGCAGGCATGGCCGGCCAGTAGCCGCCGTGCACTCATGTGGTCCACGGGTCGATTGATCGACTCGACACAGATCAGGCGGCCGTTCCGGAAGAGAAGTATCGAGAAGGTCGACGATTCGGGGTCACCCAGCGGGACGGCAACGTCGTAGCCGGTCGATAGTCCAGCGATCTGCAGCTTGGTGCCGAACTGCTCACTCCAGAACCACGGAACCGCCCCGAACGGGTCCGTCGACCCCATGATGCGTTCGGCGACGCTTCGTGCCTGGTCAACGGCATTTTGAACGGATTCGAGGCGCACCATCATCCGGCCCAGTGCCCCGGCAGGAAAGCGTGCGCAGTCGCCGATGGCGAAGACCGCCGGGTCGCTGGTCTGGAGGAATTGATCCACGAGAATGCCGTCGGCGACCGCAAGTCCCGCTCGCTCCGCGAGCTCACTGTTCGGTTCGACTCCAACGCCGATCACCACCAAGTCGGCCTCCACTGTTGTCCCGTCTCTCAGCTCGATGTAATCGACGGAGGTGTCCCCGTGGAAGGCCACGCACTGCTGGCGTAGGTACATCCGGGTCCCGTGGTCGTTATGCAGACGTGCGAAGTGTTGTGAGCTGTGGACGGACAAAGCGCGGGCAAGTGGCCGATCCCGTGGGTCGATCACCGCGGTTTGTTTTCCTAATTTCGCTGCAGCCGAGAGGATTTCCATACCGATGAAGCCAGCTCCCACAGAGGCGACGCTCGATGCGGAGTCGAGGGCTGAGCGAAGCCGTTCCGCATCTGCCTGAGTGCGCAATTGGTGTACACCGGGCAGGTCGGCACCGGGCAGTCGCAGCACACGATTGCGGGCCCCCAAAGCCAAGACGAGGTGGTCGTAGGCGAGCTGGTCACCGGTCCCTAGCGTCACAACCCGTCGACCGCGGTCGATATGCACGGCCGTGCCGTGCCTCAACTCGATATTGCGCTTCTCATAGAACGTGCTTGGGCGAAGAGCGATCTCGCTGGCACCCCCGCCGGAGAACAGAAACGCCTTCGACAGTGGCGGCCGGTAGTACGGCAGGCAGGGCTCGTCACCGAGAAGAATGATCCGGCCGCCGAAATTCAAGTCGCGCAGGGAGACCGCGGCCTGGAAACCGGCCTGTCCGGATCCGAGGATGAGCACTGTCGGTTGTGGGGTCATCTTCGCTATTGCTCCTTGGGAAGCCGGACGACCAGCCCGGTCACCGCGTCGTCGAGAACGATCTGACAACCGAGTCGACTGTTGATCTGACGGGGCGAGGCGGTGCATTGCAGCATCTCGTCCTCGTCGGGTTCCATCGCCGGCAGTTCCGCGGCGCCCTGCTCTACGTAGACGTGACACGTCGCGCACATCGCGTTCCCCCCGCATTCGCCGACGATCCCGTCGATGTCCGCCTCGATCGCGACCTGCATGACCGTCTGCCCCGGTCGGCCGTCGACGTCGCTCTGCGCATCGTCGGCGGCGACGTAGGTTATGTGCACCATGAGTGGCTCCTCTGCTGTTGGTCGAACGGGTGCTTCACCGCGCGGACGTCAGATCTGCTCGTCTTGGATCACGAAGGACATCTCCCCGAGCCCGGAGATCGAGGCCAGCACCTCGTCGCCACTGCACAGATAGCTCGGCGGCTCGAGTTGGAAGCCGCACCCGGCGGGAGTGCCCGTCAGGATCAGGTCGCCGGGTTCGAGCGCCATACTGGCACTGACCGAGGCGATCAGGTCGGCGATCGACACCAGCATCCGGCCCGCTGTGTCGTCCTGCCGCACGGTGCCGTTGACGCGAAGCTGCAGTCGCAACTCGTCCGGTGTGGGCACCTCATCGGAGGTGACGAGCCACGGGCCGGTCGGGCAGAAGGTGGGAAATCCTTTGCCACGTGCGATTTGAAGCTGCAGCGGATTGTCGAGCCCAGCGCCTAATGCAACATCGCGGGCTGTGATGTCGTTGGCGACGACATAGCCCATCACATGATCCATTGCCTTGAGCGGCGAGATACGGCGGCCGGCACGACCGATCACGACGGCGAGCTCGACCTCATAGTCCAGCATGGACGTCTCGGGCGGCTTGATAACCGGGTCGTTGGGTCCGGACACGCTGTCCGACGGCTTGATGAAGACGACCGGCTCGGCCGCGGTGGCCGCCGATCCGAGCAGTTCATGGGTGTGCTGGGGATAGTTGAACCCAATGGCGATGACCTTGCCGGGCCGCGCGATAGGTGCGCCGATCCGCACCTCGGACGCCGCGAACGAAGTCGGTGCGCACGCGATCTGCGACTCGATAACAGGTCGGACGGTGTCCCACAGGGCGATCACGTCTCTCATGTCCTGCGAGCGCAGGCCTGTACGGGCGAGAATCGGCCCCAACGGAACGATGGTGCTGTCATCGACCAGCACACCAGGTTGCTCGGACCCTGCGGGACCGAAATTCACAAGTCGCATGCGGTTATTCCTTGTCGAAGAGCCGAATCCGGGCACTGCGCACGGGCCACGGACAAGCGCCATGCTGACGCGGTGTCGGCGTGCATGGTCACCATGCGGGCGGCTCGTCCTGATGGGTGATGGCGGGAAAGTCGTCGGGATGGCCAGACATCCAACCGGCTACCTCGTCCGGGGATGCGAGCCATACCTGCCGATCGCGGGCGAGGTTGTCGATCAGCTCGCCGATGACCGCGACGCGCTCGGGCCGATCGGTCCACGGGACATGGAAGACAAAGGACGTGCACGCACCCCTAGCGACCGTCTGGTCGACATGCGCGAGATGAGCTTCGAGAAGCCCACGGGGGCCCACCGGATCACGTCCGGGAGGAACCCGGAGCGGTGCGAACTGTTCGAAGTAGTAGCACCCGTCGACGTTCGGCCAGGCGAACGGCAGCATTGCCACCCCGTCGACGAGCCCGTAGCGGCTGCCCGCGAAGGATAGGTGCTCGAAGCCGGCATCTCGGTACAAGCCGAGCGGGTGCCCGCCGAGGAGGCCGCCGGGTGGTCGGGCGCCGGATACGCGCAGACCGAGCGCATCGAATGCGGCTAACGTCCGTTTCATCGTGGCTTCGGCGTCCTTCGTCGAAACCGTGTACATCGGTTCGTTCCACCATCCGTGCCAGCCGAGTGTGTGTCCGGCGGAAACGATGGAACGTAGGGCGTCTGGGTATAATTCGCAGTTCAGGGCCTCGACGTAGAAGGTTGTTGTGATGTCGCGGTCCTGCAGCAACGCGAGCACGCGGGGTAGGTCCCGGGAGACACTCGGGTGTTTCCCACGGGGTTCATCGAGGGGTAAAAGTCCTGCCTGAAGCTCGGCGGCCTCGCCCAAATGGTCGAATGTCACGCATACCGCGGCTTGCCGCTGGTCTGGTCCCCACAGCCCACAACTACCACTCACTGTTCTCTCCTCCGGGTGCGGTCCGGGACTGCTCGGCCGAGTGGACCAGACACTGTGTCTTTCGTCGGTTCGGTGTGTCCGAGCAGGCGTGAGACCAACCAATTGATTGCATTTACCGTAGGGCGGCACACCAATGAAGTCTTCGTGACAACCACAGAATCTCGGCGCCGTCTGTGTGCGAATCGGCAAAAGGTAGGTATCGCACGGCGCGCCGGACTGATCGACTCTGGGAGGGCCGTGTTTGTTGCTCGAATCGGAGGTAGCGGAATTCGCACTCGGATCGGGTTCCTCGTGTTCCTGACCGGTGTCGAGATGCACGCGATCGTCCTGACTGTCCTCACCTGGATGCAGTAGCGGGCTTGATTTCGGGGTGCTTCTCTGAGTCGGTTTACGGACGCAATCTGCGTGTTGTGCAGCATTTTTCGGATTGTTGCGGAGGGGGTATGCGTCGAGGTGTGAGGGCTCGGCATCGTGACGGGATGCTCGATGGTGCTTCTCCTGCGGCCCGGGAGCTGATGCTGGGGCTGCTCGATGGTCCGCCGGGCGGGGGTTATGTCGATGGTGGAGCAATCGAGGAAGAGGGCCGGACGCCACCGCCGGTCGCCGAGGTGTCACGTTCCGGTGATTCACCCGCGCCGACATCCGCAGAGATCCACCAGTCACTCTTCAGCGACGAATGAGCGAACGCTGCACCCACGGAAAACAGGACGCGAGCGGGGTATCCGGCGGGGAGTCTACCGGCCGATTTGCCGCCAGTCATCGATCAACGAGAGCTGATTCGTCGAGGGACCGCCCGGCGACATCGACGGAAACGCCCCTGGCGCGGATAAAATCCCTGGTCAACTGCCTCTAGAATTTCTATAGTGGTGAGTGTAGACATTGGAGTGTCGTTGTTGTAGAGTTTCTCTCGTCGCAAGGAAAGAGTTCACGAGGTGCGGGAGAGGATGAACTGCCCGCAGAGAAGTACCGCAAGACGGATGTGCCGGGCAAGGGTTGATGTGAGTGTGTAAGGCCCCGGCACGTCCGGCGGCGGCCGGGCAGCAAGAAGAGCCTGGCAGTCGGTAAAAGTGCAGTGAATAAGGAAGTGAAACCCGCTCCGGCCCCCGGTGCCTCACGGCGCCGGGGGCCCTGTCCGTTGAAAGGTGTCACCCCATTCCGGAAGATTCGCCCGATCACAACCCGGCCGGGAAGTTCGACGACGAGGACTATCCGGCCTACAGCATGGGTCACGCCGCCGAGATCCTCGGCGTGACACAAGCATTCCTGCGCAGCCTCGACGCCGCGAAGCTGCTCACCCCCGGACGCTCCGAGGGTGGCCACCGCCGCTACTCCCGATACCAGCTGCGTCTGGCCGCCCGAGCCCGCGAACTGATCGACCAGGGCACCGCACTCGATTCCGCGTGCCGCATCATCATCCTCGAAGACCAACTCGCCGAGGCCCGACGCATCAACACCGAACTCCTGCACCCTCACCGCCCCACATCGGACGGGCCCGGCCCCGCATCCGGCTGAAACACCGCCGCCTGTTGCCGAACGGGAGATGAAGATGTCCAAGGACCAACCCGCGGGAACGTTCGACAACACGGCTGTCGCATGCGGTCCCCGATGGTGCTTCAGATTCGCTCGTACCGCAGACTCCGGCCGAGTCCGCTACGCCGGCCGCGGGCGCTGCGAAGCTCCCGCAGTTCTCCGCGCGGGTGGACCCCGAACTGCTGCGGCAGGTGAAAATCGAAGTAGCCACCCGCGGAACGACGTTGCAGGCAGCGACGGCCGAAGCATTCCGGCTGCGGCTGTCCTCCAAGTAGGCGTATCCGAGCACGAGACACATCCAAGGTGAGTGCGAGTCGTCTCTCGTCTCTTTCGGGAACATCACCACCACACGGGAATTCGTGATACCCGGTCACTGCAAGGTGGTCGACCGAGGCCGTCAACAAACGCGGCACCACCGAGCCAGCAGGCAAACGCTGGGTGGTGACTTCTTCCCGCAGTGCCGGCCGGGTCACAGGTTCCAGAGTCGGAGCAGCGCGGCACGCAGGCCGGCGGAGATGACCCGGTGATCGGTGACCAGCCGGGGATTGGGGTGCCCGAGGTCGGCGAGCTGCTGCCCGGCGTCCGCAACTGACAGTGGCTGCAGGTCCGCTCGGATGCGCAGGAGATGGCCGAACGCTCTGTGGGTGTGCGGGATCGCGATAGCGTCGGAGTCCACGACCGCCGGCGGGTAGATCCATTCGTTGTCGTCGGTGACGAAGATGAGGACATCGCCACGGTTGAGGCGAGTCGGGTGGCCGTCTTCTTCGACTTCCTCAAGGAACGGGTCGGCTCGGCTCGCAAGTACGCGCCAGCGGCCCGGGATTATGCGCTGTTCCGGA
>NZ_JBHXWI010000072.1:0-38427 GCF_042671975.1 Rhodococcus sp. NPDC127593
CATACCGCCGCGCCACCGAGTCCGCCACATCCGTCATAGCTCAACGGTAACGCCCGAAACCAGCTAAAGCGACATTATTTTGTCACAGGCCCTAACAGCAGTCAAACCTATGCCGGCCGGGCTTTGTGTAACTCAATCCGTTGTAGTTGAGCTTGAGGATTTCGAAAAGCCAGCGCTCGTCGCGGACACACTCACCCTGATCTCGGACTGACAACCTGAAAGAGTGCAACGCCACCGCGGGCGATGCTGTTCCCCCGGCGGGCTGGAGCGGATGCACCTCGCGCGCTCGGACGCTCGGCGGCCGAATCGGACGCTGTTTCGCAAACCCGCTACCTCGCGGAAGTGTTCACGGACCGAGGTGGGAATCACCTTGCTTCGGCGTCTCCTCGGGTTCACTCTCGGGTTGCTCGTCGACAGGCCGGAAGTGCGCGCGATCGGCGCGATTCCCCCTTCCTCGGTGGAGCCCCAGCCGTGCGCGAGTCCAACTTGATGTACGGATGCACGACCAACTCGGGTCGGCCCTTGGCGTCGGTGAACAGTCCCATTCTCGTTCCCCTCATTCCTCCGTGATGCCCCGCCGCTGCACGATCATCCGCCGGCCGATGTTCCCGTCCCAGGCCACGGTAGCGCCCCTCGCCCGCCGAGATCACCTCGAACCGCATCCCCCGCGGCAGCAGGTGCGCAGTGTCGCCGACCGTGTCCGACCGTCCCACATACATCCCACGGTCAGTCTCGATCTCGAACACCACATCCCGCTCTCCGACCGTCGGGTCGAGTTCGTGCTGGGCATGGGTTGCCATCGTGTGCCAGTCGAAATCCAGTCGCCATCCCTGCTGCAGGGTCGAGGACAGGCTGACCGGTTCCTGCGGGACTGAGGCTGCCCCTTGAGAGTGGACACCGGATTTCATGCGGCAACTGACGGCGTACACGACGCGAACAGTCGTTGTTCGAACTCCACTGCGGCGAGGTATCCGAGGGCGGAGTGTCGGCGACGTCGATTGAAGTACGAGAGCCACTCGAACAGCTCCAGCCGTGCCTGCGACTTCGACGTCCAACTCCGCCCGTGCAGCCATTCCCTCTTGAGTCCTTGGAAGAACGACTCGGCGACAGAATTTTCGTAACTCGAGCCGACCCGACCTCGACTCGGGCGGATCCCATGACGACGGCATACACCGGAGACAGCTGCTGCGGTGTAATGCGATTCGCGGTCGCTGTGGAATACGACACCACGAACGTCACCACCGCGGGTGCGCACCGCCATCTCGATCGCGTCCGTGACGAGATCAGTACGCATGTGGTCGGCGATGGACCAGCCCACCACCCGGCGTGAGCAGATGTCGATCACCAAGGCCAAAAGCAACCACGAGGATCCCACCGGAATTTAGGTATGTCCCCACACCACTTCGAATCGACAGCCGTAGCGGTGAAGTCCCGCATCACCAGATCCGGCACCGACGGAGCCGACTTGTCCGCGATAGTCGTGCGCTTGCTGCGGCGCAGGTGCCGGCCCACCACGTCCTGGATTCGCATCGGCAGGGTCACCCGCTTGCGGTTGATCCTGCGTCCGCGGGAGCGGAGTTCGGGATGCACGCGCGGAGCGCCGTAGGCGCTGCGATGCTCGGCATGGATGGAACGGATCTCGGCGACCGTCATGGCCTCGTCGGCCTGACACTCGACCCGGGCCGGATCGGTGGCCAGGTGCATGTAGTAACCGGATCGGGAGGTCCCGAGCACCCGACACAGCCGCTGCACGCCGAATCGGCACGATGAGCGGAGATGAAGTCACGCCCGAAAGCGCATTGGCGTCTAAGTCGACCTTACGGCTGCGCACCCAATCCACACAGCCGCGTCTAGCAAACTCGACGTGTCGTCACACGACGAAGGCGCCATCCATGACGAAACACCGGGACGGGCGGCGGTACCGGTTCGTTCAACGTCCCCAGGTATGAGAAGTTCGACTTGTCGCTGACGCTCGAACCACTCAGTGCCGCAATGCTGGTAGCGGGTCGTACTACAACTTGGGCTCGGGAAAAATCCTTGACCCCGCCCCCACCGACAGGCCCGCAATGACGACGCACAGAACAGCGACCGCGACGAAAGCGTGGGCGAGTGAGCCAAGCGCGCTAATCACCGACACCATAATGATCGGCGATAGGAAGTTCCCGATCGAGAAGGCACTCCAGAACAATCCGCCAGCCCGTCCGCGGTGGAAGGCAGTGGCCAAACTCATCGTAATTGACATCAGAAGCGGCGGGAGCATTCCTGCTCCCAGTTGGTTAATGAAGGCAGCCACGGTGACTGTGGTCACTGTCGTGCAGAACGGCAGTAGCAGCAATCCGATGGCCGATACCCCCATCGCCCCGGCAATAAGGTAACGGCGCGGGAAGTGTGCGACGAAACGGAACCCGAGGGCACCGATCGCGTTCCCGACGGTGGCGACTGCGATTAACGCGCCAATGAGCGCAGGTGAGGTCAACCCGTGTTGACCGTAATACTCGGCGATCTGTAGCGGGATAACGAAGAACAGCGCACCTCCCACCGCACTCAGTGCAAGAGCTGTGACGAAGGGCGTAGTGAAAAGGCGTGACGTCACGATGCTGGGTGTCTGTGCCACCAAGCAAGCGTCCTCTTCGATCAACTGAGCGCGGGACGGCTCCCAGATGACTTTGACTGCAAGCGCAAGGATGAGTGCGGCGATGCCGTAGAAGTAGAACGGAAACCGCCAGCCGATCTCGCCGAGCGCGCCAGCTACAACGTAGACGACGATCGCCATGACCGCCGTGAATCCTGTGCTGTACGCAAGCCATCGACTTCGTTCTGCCCCATGGAAATAGTCTGCAATTAAAGCCAGCGTCGACGTCATTATGACCGCCTCCACCACGCCAAGCAGACCCCGCATGATGATGAAAACGACGAGGGACGTGCTAAACGCGGGGAAGACACCGAAGACGGCGTAGAGTCCCAGCGCGCTGAGCAAGCAGACACGCCGCCCGAACCGGTCTACAACGATGCCGGCGAATCCGGAAAGGATCGCGATTACAAGCGCGGGTATCGTCAGAGCGATTGAGATGAGATAGGCACCGCCGGGCTGGTCGCCGACGGCAGCGGTAATTGCAGGTATGTTCGGCGACAGCAGGGTCACACCCATGGCCGGCAACATACTGGCCAAGAGGATGCAAGCCCCCTGGGGGAAACCCGCCGTTCGACTTTCTACGGGGCGCACTCTTCCCCCCGTTACAGTACGAGAGGCACGAACAGGATCTGACGTCATCGTTGCTTCCTTCAATGATGGCGTTCGCCATCTTCGGCGACCGCGTGCAAGCCCGCTGTGCGTTCCCTGAGTAGGAGAGAATAGGCAACAAATGCCAAGCACGCTCTGCGTTTAGCCACACTATTATTGTCGTATACTGCTTTTTATCGTAGGCAACCGAGGTGCCAGAATAATTGGCGAAGAGCTTCTTAGCGCCGTTGCCTCGAATTGGTCCTTCTGTCGATTCTAGATCGACCCCTCGCCGGGCAACCGGCGCGCGATCGCACCGGGTCTGCTGATATCAGCAGAATGAACCTTCGCCATTGCTGCACTCCTTCCTGGACTTGTCCTGCTGCAGTCACGTTTCCTCAACGGCGAGGGACTTCGTCTCGTTGTCGAAGAGCACTTCTTTTGTGTGGAGGAAGTCTGTGTATTCGTGCACGACCAACACTTTGTGGTCACGGATCTGCAGCAGGAAATGGAACAGATTGTTGTATGTATTGCCGAGGGGTAGCTCAGCGAAGCACTCGGACTCGACTGCGATCCAGTCACCTTCACCGATCATTGAGACGACCTCGTGTCGGATCCCGTTGGGCAGTAGAGCGGCCATCGCGGGGAATAGCGCGAGATATTCGCCCTTCGTCATGATTTTCTGGAGCGGAAGTCCATGCGATCTCATCATTAGATGAATCCTTGCCTCATCGGCAAGCAATTCTGCCGATTCCTCTCCTGTGAGATCACTGTATGCTGCGATATATCGGCTCGCGATTTCTTTGTTATGTTCTAATGCCACGTGAAACTCCTGCTCCTGCGTATTACAGTTCGCGGCCCGGACGCTATCCTGCGTCTGCAAGATTAAGTGTCCGATACTTCCGAGTGGAAAACGACAGAACCCGACGCGAGGTCGGTTGGAACCGAAAGGTGCTGATGAACCAGCCTCCACCGTCCTTCCTTCTTCAGAAAGATATCGGTCTCTCGGAAGACGAAGTTGAGCTCGGGTCCTCCCCCAGCACTATCGGAGATGAAGTTCTGCCTGCTGAACGCGTATCCGATCGATCCCTCGGCCCTCACCTCGAGTTCAAGGATGCGGGTTCGAAGATTCGTTACATTCTCAAACTGGCGGGCGATCTCGGCATGCGCTTCCGCCTTGTTCGGGAAGTTCCCGGGTCCGAAATCGAAATATACAGCTTGGTCATCCCAACTTCCGGTGATCGCTTCGGCATTTTGCGCGAGGGCCATCTTCCGTTCGATTTCAACGAGTTCCACTTCGTCCGCGGACAATCCCGCGGTATCGAAAATTGTGGACGCAACATTTTCCATGGGGATCTGATCTCCTAGCGGTTCGTTCCATGCTTTTCATTTGCAGTGGATTGCTGTCGACGAGGGCAAATATCCTGAGCCGAGGAAGCGCCCTCGGTCTGTGATTATCAGATATGGATGGCTGCCTTAGAAGAGGAAAGGTCTACCAGAAGCGCGTTTCGTGCACGGAAGTCCATGGTGTGGCGGATTTCGTCGCTCCAATGCGAACTGGTGGCTACGACCGGCCCATCCATTTAGGTAAGCGTCCCCGTTCCGACATTGACAGGGTCTCAGGGGAAGTTTCGGTCTGAGGGCGGTGCAGGCGGGTCACCGCGAGGAGTCCGACGATACCCAGAACCGCTCCTCCGATTAAGAGAAACCCGGGCGCGCGTTCGTTGCCGGATGATTCTATAAGAGCGGTCGATACGAGCGGGCCGAAACCAGCGCCGATCATGTTGCCGACGTTGTAGCCGATGGCTGCCGCGGTGTAACGGATACGGGGCGGGAACACATCCGAGAACGCTTGATAGGTGGCCGCCAGCGCGAGGTTTGTCAGGATCATCGCAAAGAGGTAGACGAAGGCGATCTGGACGACGCCGACCGATCCGCTGCTCAGTACTGCGAACAGCGGATAGCCGATCCCTCCGAGCACCAACAGCATGATTACAAGAAAGCGTGTGCGTCCGAAGCGGTCGGCGCACAGGCCGCCGATCACAACCATGGGCGCCGAGGCGAGCATGACCGCCGCTGTAATCCACGGTACCGATGCCCGGGATAGTTCGGTGGCGGTGGTGAAGTAGACCGGCAGGTACACCGGGATCGCGTAGACGATGTACAGCGTGCCAGTACCCATCACGACGGTCAGAAGAATTGTGAGCTTATGGTTGCGCCACGCCTCTCGCAACGGGGTTTTCGAGATTGCGCCGGCCTTCTCCAACTTCTGGAATTCGATCGAGTCCTCAATGCGCAGCCGGAAGGCGAGAACCCCGATGGTGAGGATAAACGCGACGAAGAATGGGATTCGCCAACCCCACGTTGCCATGTCCTCCGACCCCACGGCGAGGGTTGTCAATCCGATCACGACCGGAGCGACGGCCAGGCCGAGGATCGAGCCTAGTGGTGTCATCGAGCTGTATAGGCCTCGACGACCGGGTGTGCTCGACTCCAAGGCGTAGGTGGCGGCCCCGATCACCTCACCTCCCGCTGCGATGCCCTGCGCGATCCGCGCAAGCAACACGAGAGCGGGTGCAACGATGCCGATCGTTTCGTAGGTCGGGACAAGACCCAATACCAGAGTCGCGCAACCCATAAGCATGATGGTGGCGACCAGGGTCACTTGGCGGCCGCGGACATCGCCCATTCGTCCGAACAGGATGCCACCTAGGGGCCGCGCTACGAATCCGACCGCGTACACACCGAGGGTCGCGAGTACCGAAACGATCGGATTCTCGTTCGGAAAGAACAACGGTGCGGTGTAGACCGCCAGATAAGCGTACAAAACCAGATCGGACGAATCGATCATGGTGCCCAACATCGCCGCGACGGCGGCCTTGCGGCGCGCACTCGTCGATGTCGTGGGAGCCTCGGTCTGTTCGACCGCGTAGTTGGTCATTTTCTCTCCAGTTGGGGTGGCATTTAGGCGGTCACCGCCGGGCCGGTTACGCATAAGCACTGCCTCGCGCCCGTGTCATCGGTCGCCGGTAGGTAGTCGCTCAGTCGTCGTGAATGATGAGACCGCGAATATTTTCCCCGGAGAGCATGTCTCGGAATCCGTTGTTGATCTGATCGAGGGAATAGCGGCGAGTGATCAGGGAGTCGAGATCGAGTTTCCCATGCTTGGCCATCCGGAGGAGTTGGGGGATGTCGGCGCGTGGGTTGCAGTCGCCGTAAAGCGTGCCAATCACTCGTTTTCCGTACAAAGTAAGCATCGAGCTCGAGAGTTGAAGCGTTTCCTCGGTTGCATCGTCGGCGACACCGACTAGCACCACTGCGCCTCCTTTGCGCGTTAGATCGAAGGCGCTTCGAATGATGTCGCTGGTCACTACGCCAACGGTCACGACGGCAACGTCAACTCCGACGCCGTGGGTACGCTCCCACATGTCGGCCTGGGCGTGGTCTGCAGTCGCGTATACGGCGTCGGCGCCGAGCTTCTCTGCGAAGGTGCGCTTGGACTGGACGGGATCGATCACGGCGACGATGTCTGCGTTGGCTTGTACCGCAGCGCTGACCGCGTTGGCTCCGATGCCGCCGCAACCGTATATCGCGACGGTATCTCCAGCGGTGACCTTACCGGCGTTCACTACCGCGCCCCATCCGGTCGCCACGCCGCACGTGACCAGTGAAATCCATTCCCACGGAATATCTTTATCGACCTTTACTACGGACCGCTGGTCGAGGACGGCGTGGCGGGCGAAGGTTCCTGTTGCAGCAATCGCCCCGACGTCTTCTCCGTCCCGGTGGAAGCGGTAGCCGCCGTTGGCGAGCTCACCGGTCATCATGTTGGCACCGAGGTCGCACAGGTTGCCCTGACCGCGTACACAGAACCGACACACCCCGCAGCTGGGTATCCACGAGCAGGCAACGTGGTCACCGATGTCGAGTCCGGTCACGCCTGGACCGATTGCTTCGACGACGCCGGCACCCTCGTGGCCTCCGATAAATGTCATGGGTAGACCCAGGTGCTGGAGATGCTCATCGGAGTGACATAAGCCAGCGACCTTCATCCGCACCAGGACCTCACCGACCCCAGGTTCGTCGAGGTCGAATTCCATTACCTCCCAGTCCGGCTTACCACCGGTGAGGGCTGCTGCTGTTGTCTTCATCAGTTTCCGTTCTCTGACATCACGTGTGGCGGGGGAAGCTCAGTGAGGGTCCTGTCGTACGACCCGGTTTCGAATTGCCGGCAGGACGTGTGACCGAGCACACAAAGCGAGAATCACACGGGTGACCACAAATGTCAACAGTCGGCTGCGATCTATCATCAGATTGCCACTTGGCACCGAACGAAGAACGTCCCGTTCCACAGATGTCGAATAAGCTGGCCGATCGGACGCTGAGATGACATGAAGATCCCGAGCCTGCCCGCTTCGTCAGCGCTGCGGACAAGTAAAAGGTGAGCGATCACTATTCCGAACCGTGGTAGCACGGCACCCGGGCTTTGACCGACCGCACCCCACCATCGTCCCGGTCATCGCATTCGCGCCAAACAACGCCTCCCGCACTGCGCTTGGCGATCCTGTAGTTTCTGCTCACTCAGACTTTGACGGTGCCTGCCTGCCGACGCTGAGCGAGTCCACGGCGGTGAGCCGCACAGCGGTGAAGGATCGTTACCACGCATCTGCTTGTTCCGCGCCGTACGCATTCGGTCATGGACCTGCTGAGCGATCACGTCGGGCATCGGCAAGTGCTCATCCTTGCTCTCACCACGATGGCGGGAGCACCGGTGTTGGCTGCGCGGTCTCTCAACCTAGCCACCCTGCTGGCGGCCCGCACGGCTCAAGCCGTCGGTTCGGGGACTTTCTCCTGTCACGGATGATCGTGCTGTGCAACTTCTCCGGCGCTCACCAGAGATCGGCAAATCGCCTGGTTGTCACGCTTTCTCGGTTCGGTATGGCTGTCGCACTTACTCCGGCTGAGTGATTGCCGGGATGTTCGAATGGCGATCGCAGGACTAATTGCCCTCGTGGCCACCATTTTCTTGGTGCCCGACTCAAAAGTGCCCAAACAGACGAAGGAGCCCATCGACGGGGCGGGAACAGCCACCTTCTTTGCCGCTCTGGCCTCGCTGTTGCTTGGGCGTCTTCGTGGGCCGACATTCGGTTGGCCGGCGTGGTCGACGGTCGTGACCTCGCCCATTGCCGCCGGAGTGACGGCATTGGTACTCGTCGAACTCAGGATGCCCACACCGCATTGCGAATTTCCCCTACGCCTGGGTGGGGGCTCCTACGACCCGCGGACCCCGTAACCCTGCCCAATCGGTGGCGCGGATAACGGGTACACCCGCTGGAGGAGCACGAGCGATTCGCTGTCACAGCCGTACTTCCGGACAATTTTCCACAGAAGTGAGGAGAACTTCATCCGGTTGATTCCGAACCGGCAGAACACCTCATCCTCGGGGACTCCGTCGTATGGTGCCCATGCCACTGCGAGTCGTAGTATCGCTTCGGCGTCTCGCGTTGCCCGGCTGCGCACCGTCTTCTTCGTCATCTTCCCTCGATCCCGTCTGCACTGGGGTGCTTTGCGTCTGCATCGGCAGAGCGCTCGCCCCAGACCTGTCGTTGATCCAATTATTCGTGGGCACAAATTAGTTTCGTATGCAAGAATTGCTGGCTTGCCGTGTTCACTGGGGCGGGATACGTCCTGCTCGGCCTGTGGCGGGCACCGTCGACGATTTCGACAGTGACATCATCCAGGCCGTCCCGGA
Organism: Rhodococcus sp. NPDC127593; assembly: GCF_042671975.1. Classification (NCBI taxonomy): domain Bacteria; kingdom Bacillati; phylum Actinomycetota; class Actinomycetes; order Mycobacteriales; family Nocardiaceae; genus Rhodococcus; species Rhodococcus sp. NPDC127593. The sequence continues at coordinate 8,973 of NZ_JBHXWI010000072.1, forward strand.
GCTGTTCTGCCCTCTATGGCGATGGCTGTATCCGATGTCCATGGTTCTGCAGGACGGGTGTGCCGATCTCATCCCATCGGTCGACCAGGGATTCGCGAAAGGAGTACGCGCGCTGCGCCTGCGGCAGGCGCGCCGGGCCCCTGGTCCAACCATTTCGCTGTCCACTCGGACTCCATTCCGGGGCCTCCGAACACCCGAGCCGCAGGAGCGGGCGCGTATTTGTGCGGGCACGGTCAAGTCGGAAAGTCCACTTGATCGCTCGGTTCACGACCGTCGACTGGTCCACGTTGCCACAGGCTCCTAACCAATGAGTTCACCCCATTCTGAGGACGCGATCGGACTCATCCCCACGAAGGATAGAATCATCCTCTAGGCAACTGTCAACAGCAGACTTTAGGCAATTTGCTATTCAATGATTTTAGCCCCTCGGCGTAAAGTAGAGCAGAGACCAGTTGACAGTTATCTACTGACGGTCGACACTGTGATCCGAGACACGCCCAAAGTGCGCGCCGATTCCGCCCTGGCAGCGCGTGGCAGTCGCATCCAGTCTTTCGGCCGCAGCGAGCTGGGGCCCGAATGGTCTCGCGTACACGTCGCACCACTTCACGGAGGATCACATGACGAAGACGATTTCCGAGTTTCACGACCTATTCGTAGGCGGCGAATGGGTATCCGCGAGGTCGGAGCACCGCTTCGAGGTGATCTCACCGGCGACCGAAGAACTTATCGCCACTGTGGCGCTACCGTCGATCGAGGACGCCGAGGCGGCGGTGAGCGCGGCACGTGAGGCATTCGAGCGCGGTGAATGGTCCGGCGCGTCGATGGAGCACCGCGCCGATGTGCTCGGGCGATTCTGCGATCTGTTCGATCAGCGACGCACAGACTGGACCGCAGCGTGGGTCGCGGAGAGTGGGCCAACTCGCGCTCACTCCGACTTCCTCAACGACCTCGTGATCGGCATCTGGCGAGACATCGTCGAAACTGCGAAGCGGAGCCCGGTCGTCGAGCGGCGCACCTACCCGGACGGAACGGTGGACATCGTCGCCGAACCCTACGGAGTGGCGGTGACTATCACCACCTGGAATGGTCCAGCGCTATACCTGGTGTCCAAAATCGTTCCCGCGCTGCTCGCCGGGTGCTCGGTGATCGTCAAGACCGCTGTCGAGTCCCAACTCACGGCAAGGATCATCGGTGAACTCGCCAACGAGGCAGGTATTCCTGCCGGAGTGCTCAGTGTCCTCGCGGCACCGACCGATGTCAGTGCACACCTGGTGGCACACCCTGATGTCGACAAGGTCAGCCTCACCGGAAGCGTCGCTGCAGGCAAGAGCGTGATGGCTGCCTGCGCGAACAATTTGACCCCGGTCACATTGGAACTAGGCGGGAAGTCACCGGCGATCATCGCCGACGACATAGCCCTCGACAAAGTCCTGCCCACCCTCCTGCCGGCCTTCTTCATGAATGCCGGTCAGATCTGCGTCGCCTTGACACGGTTGATCATCCCCAAACACCGGCATGACGAAATCGTCGAGGCGGTCGTCGAGGGACTTTCGCAGGTCCGCGTCGGGTCACCTGAGGACCCCGCATCGGTGATCGGTCCGATCGGCACCCGCGCCCAGTACGAAAAGGTACTCAACTTCATCACCTCCGGTAAGGAGGACGGTGCCACACTCGTCTGTGGCGGCGGCCGACCCGCCGGCCTCGACCGCGGATTCTTCATCGAACCCACCGTATTCAGCAACGTGACACCCACGATGCGGATCGCACGCGAGGAGATTTTCGGCCCAGTGCTCTCGATCATGACCTACGAGGACATCGACGAAGCCGTGGAGATTGCCAACTCGACTCCCTTCGGTCTCGCCGGAACCGTCTACGCCGCAGACGAAAACCTCGCCCGGAACGTCGCAGACAGAATCCGTTCCGGAACCGTCGCGGTTAACACCATTGGACCGTCCCTCTACGCCCCATTCGGCGGATACAAGGAGTCGGGGTTCGGCCGTGAGAACGGTCGCGAGGGAATCCGCGAATTCCAGCAGCTGAAGAGCATCAAGATCGCCTGAACGGGAATTAAGCATTTCTCGTGCGGCCGTCCGGCCGTACGGCCGTCCGGCCGTACGGCCGTCCGGCCGTGCGGCCGTCCGGCCGTGCGGCCTTCGGCGCGTCCGAAGGGGACCAAGTCCGGGCGAGCATGGAAGTGGATTTGGCCTGCGCTGGGAAAGGCCGCCCGACGACCGCGCATCCCGCCCTCAATCAGCGACATCGACGTCAGATCCAAATTTCCGCGCCGATGGGGCACTACACGATGAGGAGCTCGGTGTCCGTCACCCTCGTAGTGCCGCGGACCGGTGAGCCGGTCCGAATGGATCCCGTTGACCGGGCCGGAAGAACTTTCCGACTTTCGGCCGGTCCGCTCGCGCAGCCGACATCATGCGCGACGCCTCTCCTTCTAATTGCCGATAGTGGTCGACGGCGTGGACACCGCCCTCGCAAGTGCCCCGTTACGTTATTTACAGTCCTTCGCAGAAGGGCTACGGTCGCCAGACCCGGTATGACTCGTTGCCCCTGTCTCACGCATGATCCGGGGGGTGGTGTCGCCGGGTGTGGTGGCGTCGACGGACCGCTGATAGGGACACGGCCAACCGAAATTGTGTAGGTCTCTTTGTAACGTGGGTGCCGGGCGTCGATGCCGGATCGGCGACCGGCCGACCGAGACACAAGGGACGACCCCTGAATGGACTCGAACTATGCGGTGTACTGCGGAATCGACGTCGGCAAAGGTGAGCACCACGCCGTCGGACTGACCGCCGCCGGAAAGAAGATCTACGACAAGGCGTTGCCGAACGACGAGACGAAGCTGCGGGCGGTCTTCGACCGCCTGGCCAGCCACGGATCGGTGCTGGTGGTCGTCGACCAACCCAATACGATCGGCGCCCTACCGGTCACCGTGGCCCGCGCCTGCAGCCACGACGTCGGCTACCTGCCCGGACTGGCGATGCGCCGCATCGCCGACCTGTACCCCGGACAGGCGAAAACCGATGCCCGAGACGCGTTCATCATTGCCTTTTGCCGCCCGCACCATGCCGCACACCCTGCGCCGGGTCGATACCGGCGTCGAGGCCCTCGCCGAACTCGTGGTCCTCGTCGGGTTCGACGACGACCTTGCCGGCGAGGCCACCCGGGTCATTGGGCCGCATCCGCGGTCTGCTCACCTCCATCCACCCCGCCCTCGAGCGGGTCCTCGGCCCCCGCATCGCCCATCCGGCGGTGCTCGAGGTCCTCTCCCGCTGCGGCGGGCCGGCCGGAATCCGGCAGGCCGGCAAGCGCAAGCTCACCGCGATCGCGGTCAAGCACGCACCCCGCATGGGCACCCGACTTGTCGGTGAGATCCTTGCCGCCCTCGACGAGCAGACCGTGGTCGTGCCCGGCACCCAGGCCGCCGAAACCGTTCTCCCCAAGCTCGCTGATTCACTGAAAAGGACTCTCCAGCAACGGAAAACGGTCGCCGAGGACGTGGAGAGGGCGCTCGATGAACACCCTCTTTCCCGGGTCCTGACCTCGATGCCCGGCATCGGCTTCAGGACAGCAGCCCGGATCCTGATCGAGGTCGGCGACGGCTCCGCATTCGCCTCCGCCGCCCATCTGGCGGCCTATGCCGGCATCGCACCGGTCACCCGTAAATCGGGCTCCTCGATCCGTGGTGAGCACCCGGCCCGCTCCGGCAACAAAAAGCTCAAACGAGCCCTGTTCCTGTCCGCGTTCTCCGCCCTCCACGACCCCACCAGTCGCGCCTACTACGACAAAAAGCGTGCCGAGAAGAAGAAGCACAACGCGGCCCTGATCTGCCTCGCCCGACGCCGCTGCGACGTTCTCTACGCCATGCTGAAAAACAAGGAACTTTACCGGGCACCGCTCCCCTCAGCGGCTTGACAGGAACCATAGGGACACCCCCCCCGAGAGCTGATGTCGTTGGCCGACAAGGACACCGCTCTCGGCTTCACGGGTCTGAACGGAGAACTCAACAAGACGGATGCCCAGGACGAGCGGCCCGGTCGGTTGCTATTGACTCAGACCCTGATGTCGCGATGGAGGGTTACCTCGAATCGCTATCGATAACGTCGGCAATTGCAACCAACTCTTGGTGCATCAATCGTCCGTTGGACCCGTAGCGGTATTCGGCGCCATCAACTTTCCGCTCGCCCTCGGTGTTCTCTGCCACGATACGAGCACCGCGCTCGCGGCAGGATGCGCGACGGTCATCAAAGCACACCGCTCATATCGGGTCGAGGCCGCCTCTGGCAGACATCGGCCGCGCTGCCCTGATGCATGCCGGCGCAGGGAGGAAATCTTCGGCATCGTCGTGGGCCGTGGTGCGGATACCGCCCTGTTCGGCGCCTCGGAGACGAGGCGGTCGCATTCACCGGATCCCGGTCCAGATCCCTGGCGGTCTGGCGTGCGGCAAATGCACAACCGGTACCGGTTCTGGATTGCGCCGCGATAGGCACGATCAACCCAATCGTGATTCACCCGGTGACGTGATCGACGACTTCGCAGGAGTGTTCGTCATGACTTTCACCCAAAACGGTGGGCAGTCCTGCACGAAACCGGGCCCGGGTTCAGGCGAATTGGTCCGAAACGTTTTTCCCAGAAAAGCTTTTCGACGGTGCGCATCGTGTTGGATTGCTAACCCGACAAACGCAGCGTGGCCGGCAACGAAGTAGTCGCCGGTCACGCTGCGCTCACTTTCACCGAGAAGCTCTTCAAGTCTCGCGACGCTAACCACGAACTGATCGCTCGTGCCCAGGTCAGTCGACGACGAGCGACCTCTGGACAAATATCCACCGGTCCTGCACGCGCGTCACGATGTCGGAGTAGGAGCCCGTCGTGACTACCACCGCGGTTCCCGATTCGCGGTCGCGAGCCGACACCAGCAATCGGCAGCTGCCGGCGACGTGCGTGCCGTCCGAGACTAGCCGGAGGTCCGCGTTCCAGTGCTGCTGGTCCGTCACCGGATGTGACCGGGACGCCGCGGTCCGATTGCGGACAAAGGCCGCGAGCTCGTCATGACCTCGATAGGTGCGGGTGGGATGCTCGAAGACACCGTTCTCCGACCACGTCGATGCCCACAACTCGGCGTCGCCGCGATCGATGGAATGGTTGTACTCCTGGTACAGCCGGACTATTGCTGCCTCGTCGGCGAGATCGAGTGCATCGGGCCCGTCGGTCTGCTCGCTCTCGCTCAATTTGTTGCCGCCCTCGCAGGAAGGGCGGAGAGCAGTTCGGCGCTCGTCGCCACTTCGGCCTGCTTCGGGAAGATCTTTTCGAAGAGGAACGAGTGCACGGCATCGTCAGGATCGGCACAGGCGTCGGACAGCACGATCACTCGATAGTCGAGGTCGTGCGCCTCACGCACCGTCGTGAGGACAACGCCGCTGGTGTGTACCCCGGCGAGGATCAGCGTCGTGATGCCGGCATTGGTCAGCTGCTCGTGGAGAGTTGTTGTCGAGAAGGCGCTCACGCGGGTCTTGCGTACCACGATATCGTTGTCGTGGACAACAAGGTTCGGGTGCAGGGCAGTGGTTGTGGACTCGGCGTCCATGTTGGGTCGGTTGCCTTTGACCCGGTCTCCCATGATGTGGCCCTCAGGAAATCCGGCGTAGTCGGCGTCGGTGAACCCCACGCGCACATATCCCACAGAGCCACCGTTGTTCCGGACGGTAGCAACGGTCTCGGCGGTCGACGCGACGAAGTCCGTCGGATCGTCGAGGAAGCCCAGGATTGAGGGCTGATAGTCCATCACCAGCAGAGCGGTCTTGGCGGGATCAATGTTGAATGCCATGGTTTTCGGGTTTTCCTTTGCTATTTCATTGTCCGGCACGGTGCCGGACAAGTGTCGTTGAGCGCAGTCGGTGTCCAGCTACGGGGCACAGGAGGGAGCGAGGTTGATCCGGAAGGAGGTCACCGCGCTATATGACGTGCCGTCGGGACAAACCAGGGCGTAGCGGCTCTGGTAAGACTGTCGAGACTTGCAGCAAGCGCCACCCGTTGCAGCGGAATGCCGAGTTCCGAGGCTTGGTCGAGCATCTCCTGTGCAGAATCCGCGTCGGCGTCGAGAAAACAGAGAACGAATCCTTCGTCGCAGAGGTCGACGGTCGAGCGCCCGTCGCCAGCCAAGCGTGCGGGCGCGATGACCCGCCGGTTCGTCGGCTTGTAGTGCCGACAGTCTTCGGCTGATGCTGGAGAAGCCTCCGGGACGGAGATCGGTGAGTCTTCGTATCGGTAATCAGAATGACCCCCTTAGACTCCCACTCGGATCGCGTTCCCTCAATCAACTCCTCCCCCACCGAGCGTCGCAGGCGCGCACCTGCCTCGTCCGAATCGAGAAGGTTCTGATCGACGGTCCACCGGCTCGGGGATGGTCGACGAACCCATCCCCTGCTTCCAGTACGAGTACCTTCTGGCCCCGCCGTCCGGGCTTTAGGGCCGTCGATAGGCCCACTGGTCCGGCTCCGATCACTAGTACGGCTGTCTTCTCCATCTACGCGCCTCCTTGTGACTATCGGCAGCCGTCTGTTGGATGTCAACATTAGTAGCGAACCCCCACTCAAGCAATGATCGTTGACAGATAAATGCCATCTGTTTACAGTTGACGATATGGAAGGGGTGATGAACGTGCGAATCGACACTGCGGTCGCGGGCACCGGTGACGAACCGGGAGTTCTGAGGCGCGCACCGTTGCGCGATCAAGCGATTACCGTGGTGAGGGAACTCATTGCAGATGGATCGCTGCCACCGGGAGCTCGGCTGAACGAGGCCGAACTGGCGATGCGCCTCGGAATCAGTCGGGGCCCCCTCCGAGAAGCCATACAGAGACTCGGGGCAGAGGGCTACATCGAATTCCACAGAAACCGAGGCGCCTTCGTCCGAAAGGTCACCATCGACGATGTTCGGCACATGTACGAGGTCCGCGAGATTCTGGAGATCGCCGCAGCGCGCCTTGCAGCTGAACGAGCCACCGGTGATGGCATCGCCCGCCTGGACCTGCTGATCAGCCAGACCGAGCAGGCGTTGCTTACCAGCGCGCGGGGCGAGTACCCGAGCAACCTCGACGTCCACCAATTGGTTTTTGATCTGGCCGGAAACCCCTCGTTGAACCGCGCTGGCATGGAACTGCATACCCGTGTTCGCCTGTCACGGTTGACATCGGGTAGCTCACCGGACCGGGCACGCGAAGCTCTCGCCGAACACCATTGGATCATCTCGGCGATCGCGGACAGGGATCCCGGAACCGCCGGTGAAGCCATGGGTGTGCACCTGCGCGCATCCCTCGAACACCTACTAGCTACTCAACCGAAGTGAGCCACTTAGCGCCGGCGTGGGCGGCCAGCTCCCACTCCGCCCAACATCTCGAGGCGCGTGCTGATCCGGATTTGCTGATCATCGCCCATACCGATGCAGGTACCGAGTTCGGTCTCGCTGAAGCCGGCAGGCGCGCTCGCCTGTATAGCGGCACCGGCGCGGACGTCGCCTCCGTCGAGGCACCTCAGTCGGAGCGCGAGATCGAACTCGTCACCGCAGAGATTCGTAGACCGAAGATGCTCAACCCTGTTCAGGGCGGCAAGACGCCTGCACTGCCGCTGGAACGCGCTCAGGAACTGGGCTTCTCGACTCTCCTCTGCGCTAACTTGTCGCAGCTGGCAGGCATTTGCGCCGTGCACGGGGTCCTGGATCCGCTGAAACATAGCCGATCTCCCCACCGGCCCGGCGACCGCGGCCGGGTCGGAGCGGCAAGTGGCGGTGCGTACGCCCTTCTTCAACGACATGAGCCGCCGTTACGAGACCGCCAACCCGACGGACGCGGCGCCGAATTGGGACGCGATCACGGTCAGCGACCGGCAAACGGCAAACGGCAGCGGCCAGGGCCGGCAGCTGCCGGAAGACAGGAATGGACGACTATGCAGGGATTCGAGTTCGGGTGTACGCAGGACCGGAGGGCGCGCAGATGAGCCTGATGCTTTCGGCGGTGGAGAACTTTCCGCCACACCTTGCCGAACTGCGCGCGGACGTGCGCGCCTTCCTTGACCGCGAGGTCGCAGACGGGCGTTTCGTACCAGAGTCCGATGCATGGCTGTCGGGCATCGACCCGGATTTCAGTCGTAGGCTCGCCGAGCAGGGTTGGGTCGGGATGACACTCCCAACGCGGTACGGCGGCGCCGGCCGCTCGGACCTCGAGCGATTCGTAGTGACCGAGGAATTACTCGCCGCTGGCGCCCCCGTGGCGGCTCACTGGATCGCCGATCGGCAAATGGGGCCCGGTATCATGCGGAACGGGACAGAGGAGCAGAAGAACACCTATCTTCCCGGAATCGCTCGGGGCGAAAGGTATTTCGGCATCGGAATGAGTGAACCCGACGCAGGCTCCGACCTAGCAGCCATTCGAACCCGCGCGGCGGAGACCGCCGAGGGGTGGCGCGTCACCGGTACCAAATTGTGGACCAGTGGTGCACACATCGCAACCAACATGGTGCTCCTCGCCCGCACCGGCCCGTCCGACGACCGGCACGGTGGCCTCTCGCAGTTCCTGGTCGATCTTCCCCATCCTGACGTCCATATCAAGCCGATCATCACCATCGATGGTGGCCACCACTTCAATGAGGTCGTCTTCAGCGACGCGCTCCTGCCGGCCACCGCACTACTCGGCGAGCGGGGTGACGGTTGGCGGCAGGTCACCCAGGAACTCGGTAACGAACGTTCCGGGCCTGAACGGATCCTGTCCACGCTTCCGCTCCTGCGATCCTGGGCCCGCACGGACGCGGTGCGCACGGTTCCGTCCGCACGGGCAACCCTGGGTGGTCTGGTGAGTCGCATGGCCGTCCTGCGCCAACTTTCGATGGCTGTGGCGCAAGAACTCGCCGCAGGGCGAAATCCCATCGTCGAAGCGGCCATGGTCAAGGATCTCGGCACCGTCTTCGAAGGGGATGTGGTCGAGGCCATCCGTGCCCACGCGGGGATCGAACCGGATCCCGGTGGTGACGAGTTCTCGTCGTTGCTGGCGAGATCGATTCTGCACACCCCTGCATTCACCCTGCGCGGCGGCACGAACGAGGTTCTCCGATCTATTGTTGCAAAGGCGGTGCTGTGATGTCGGACCATTTCGACGCGATCAACGACTCGGTGCGTGCCACGCTCGCGGCTTCACAGGCTCCCACGTTCGTCGACGTACCGTTCGACAGTCGGGCATGGCAGGAACTCGACCAACTCGGTTTTACTACACTTGCTCTCTCGAGCGAGCTCGGTGGCTCCGACGGAGACCTCCGAGACGCAGCCGTCGCCTGCAGGTCCGCGGCACTCGCCGCAATTCCCATGACCGAGGCGAACTTCCTCGCAGTACCCGTTTTGGCCAGTGCGGCTGTGCCTTGGCCAGGAGGTGTGGTTACAGCCGCCCCGGCCCCCGAGCTCTCCCTGGAGGGCGAGGGAAGCAGCGGTCTGCTGACTGGACGGGTCGCCCGTGTCCCTTGGCTGCGCTACGCCGATTACCTGGTCCTGATTCTGACAGGTGATTCGATCCCCCGGCTGGCTATCGTTGCGTCGACCGCTGCGGGATTGACCGTGGTGCCGGGGACGAACATTGCGGGAGAACCCCGCGACGAGGCATTACTCACGCGAGTGCGCCCGCTCGTCGTTGCAGATCTTCCCGCCGAGTGGGACTCCACCCTTGTCGCGCAGTACGGTGCCGCCGGACGGGCGAGTCAGATCGCCGCCGCCGCTTCGGAAGCGCTGGCACTCGCCGCCCGGCACAGTTCCGAGCGGATCCAGTTCGGGCGTCCGCTGGTCAAGTTCCAGAGTGTTCAGCATCAGCTAGCCCAACTAGCCGCTGATGCGGTGACACTGCAGACCGCTGCCGACGCCGCGGTGATCGCCTTACGTGACCGGTCATCCCAGACGCCGCTCCTGGTGGCTGCCGCCAAGGTCGAATCGTCGGTCCTGGTGCGCCGTGTCACCGCCGTTGCGCACCAGTTGCACGGAGCGATCGGGTTCACCACCGAGCACCGTCTCGGCGCATGCACGACCCGGATGTGGTCTTGGCGAGAGGAATTCGGCAACGAGATCGTATGGCAGCACCGCATTGCCGACCTCGTGGCGATGAACGGTGAGGACGTGTGGGCGCTGCTCACCGACCTCTCCCTGGATATACGAACGGGGGTCCGGGCATGAGCACGGAGCGATCTTCTGCGTGGCTCGCCATTGACCACACCCATAGTGCGCTCAGTGGCCTCAAGGTCCTCGATCTCAGCCGCGTTCTCGCCGGCCCCGCGCGGTGTCGGCATTCCGATCAAGCTGAGCCGGTCGAAGCCGCGAGTCATACTGCATCGGCGCCCAACGAGGCCGACATCGACACAATTCTCCGAAACCTGGGCCTACTCGATTCCGACGGCCTCGGCAGCAAGGCCACCTCCGGAAATCCGTCGCACGAGCGCCCCGTGGACAGACATGACGCACGTGTCGCCACGATGGCCTGATCCATTGACAAAGGAAGTAAATATGACCCACGCTGACGTCGAGGCACCCGTGCAGGTGACCGTTGCCGACGGAATTGCACATTTGACGCTCGACAACCCCACGCGTAAGAACGCGATCTCGCTCGGCATGGCACAACTTATCAATGAGTTCTGCCACTGGGTCGAGGGTGACGACTCCATCGGTGGCGTCGTCATCGATGCTCGGGGTGACTATTTCTGTAGCGGCGCAGACACCCGGGACCTGGCCGCATCCTCTGCCGACCCCGCCTCCACCGAGGCCGTCCGACGTACCTCTGCGGTCTACGACACATTCGTTCGTATCGGTTCGCTCCCCGTCCCGACTGTCTCGGTCGTCATCGGCGGTGCGGTCGGCGCCGGTCTGAACCTCGCACTCGCCACCGACGTGATGCTGGTGACCCCCGACACGGTGCTGGATTCTGGATTCCTCGCACGTGGAATCCATCCCGGCGGTGGGCATTTTTCATTGCTCGGGCGCACCCTGAACCGGCAGCAGGCGATGGTGCACGGCGTGCTTGGCGTCCCACTGTCCGGTACCGATGCCGTTCGCCTCGGTCTCGCGTGGAAGGCATTCCCTGAGCACACGATCCGGACGGAGGCGACCGCCCTCCTCGATCGGGTTTCGCGGGATCCTGATCTGGCGCGCCGGACGAAGCGAAGCGCCGATCTCGAGCTCGGTCCCACTGCCGCATCGTGGCCCGCCGCAGTCGAGCTCGAGCGGGGAGCACAGATGTGGTCGTTGGGACGCAAGAGCGCCGGAGGCTGGAAGAAAAAGCCGCCGCGCTCCGTAGTCGAGTAGGAGTCGTATCGACCCCGGCCGCGCCGGTGACTCGACCCCGGCCGTGCTGGTGACGGCACCGACTCGATCGAGCGGACCGCAATGTTGCCGGAGATCTGAGCACCTTCCCGGGCTCGGGTGCCCTCGGGCTCTCAGGCGGCCACCGTGGTCTGCCTGCTCGTCTCGGCACCGACCACGGCCAACCGGTCCACGTCCGGATGGGTCACCAAGTATTTGCTCACCGGCGCGGTGGCGGTCAAGACACTGACCATGCCTTCCGGAACACCCGCCTCGACCACCAGCTCACCGATGAGCCGGCCGGTTCGTACCGAGTCTGCGGTTAGGTTCACGATCACCGCGCCTCCGTCGGCGAGGGTGTTCGCCACCTCCGTCACCAGTGCCACTGCCGAAGCGCCGGTCCATGGAACGATCACGACGACCCCGAGGGGTGTGGTAGGCGCTGCCGCCTCCGTGCCGTCCTCCCGCCTACCTGGAAGAGGTGCGTCCATGTCCTTCGAGAAGGGTCCCGGCGCGGCGTTCTCCGCTACGGTGTACCTCGCCCACCGGTCCCTTTGCCGATCGAACGTGTCAAGCAGCCGACCCGCCAGTGCCAGGCGTTCGGAGAACGTCATTGATGTCCACGGCTCACCGTGGCAGGCGAGGTGCGCGATGTCCACCGTGTCATCGATGTCGAGCACAGACGGAAGAAGAAAGTCCGTCGGTGCGCTTCCTGTGTGGTGTGATACCAGCTCGATGCACTCGTTCGAGGAGGTGGCGACCCACCGACCCCCGATGAAGAGGTCACGGTATTCGGGGGTGAGCGAGTGCATTGGGATCCTCCGATGAGCAGACGATTTATGGTGCGAATCACATTGCACCCTTTTCGGTGGAGTCCGACATCCGCAGAATACGTAGACGGATACGTATCTTCGTTCGATCGACTCCTTCCGAGCTCTGCTTACCTCCCAGCCTTACCTTGGCGATCAGATAGGGCTGTACGCCGCGCGCAGTAGACTGCAGTGTGCCTCTGCCCACAGATTCCAGTCCACGCCGATCGGATGATCTCCCGTCCGATGTGACGAGCTTTGTGGGTCGCCGCCAGATCCGCCCGGCACTGAAACGTACGCTGGCGACCGCGCGCCTGGTGACGTTGACCGGCCCCGGCGGAGTCGGAAAAACTCGGCTGGCGCTACGAGGCGCGAGCGAGGTCCGGCGCGCGTTTCCGGACGGGATGTGGTTCGTCGAATTGGCGCCGCTGGAGTCCGCGTCGCTGCTCTCGAGCACTGTGGCGAACACGCTCGGGCTCCGCGGGCCCCGGTCCCACGACCTGCTCGCGGACCTCGGCGGGTTCCTGGCCGAGCGCAGGGCCCTTCTGATCCTGGACAACTGCGAGCACCTGGTGGACGCCTGCGCCGAGCTGGTGACGCACCTCCTGCGCACGTGTCCAGGGTTGCATGTGCTCACGACGAGTCGCCAAGCGCTTGGCAGCGCCGGCGAACATGTCCTGTCGGTTCCCCCACTCTCCGTGCCCGAGGCGGGAACCGCGACCGTCGCCGCCGCTGCACTGACGGAGAGTGTGTCGCTCTTTCTCGATCGTGCACGCGCCGTAGTACCCGAGTTCGAGCTCACCGACGACAATGTGGGTGAGGTGGTCACGATATGCCGCTACCTCGAGGGCATCCCGCTTGCGCTGGAACTCGCTGCCGTGCGCCTACGAGGTCTGGCTCCCGCGCAGATCGCACACCTTTTGCAAGACCGGTTCCAGTTGCTGACCACCGGGCCTCGTGGAATGCCCGACCGGCAACGGACGCTGCGGAGCTGCATCGACTGGAGTTACGACCTGTGCACCCCGGACGAACGGGCGCTGTGGGCGAACCTCGCGGTATTCTCCGGCGGTTTCGAACTCGATGCCGTCTGCGCACTCGAGCCTGATCGAGCGGGAGACGAGTTACTCGACGACGTGCTTTCCCTGGTCGAAAAGTCGATCCTCATCCGCGAGGAGTATTCCGGCCGGATCCGATACCGAATGCTGGAGGTGATCCGGCAGTACGGCGAACACCGCCTGGTCAAATCCGGACGGCGGGAGGCACTCCAACGTGCGCACCTTGCTTTCCACGCCGATCTGGCGACGCGCGTCAGCCAAGAGTGGCTCAGCGATCGGCAGGTTCTCTGGCTCCAACGGTTGCACCGTGAGCACTCTAACTTCAGGGCCGCACTCCAATTCTGCATCGACTCGCGGGACGGGATCGAGGTCGGCCTGACGATGACGGCGCATCTGCTGACCTTGTGGTCGGCTTTCGGTCTCACCAGCGAGGGCAGCACGTGGCTCAATCGCTTCCTCGCCGCGTCCACGGATCCGACACCTGCCCGGCTCCAGGCACTCCACGTCGGTGTGTGGTTGGACTCGATCAGCGGTCACGACGAGTCCTGCCGGCTGCTGTTGGAGGAGGCCACACGTGTAGCACACCTGCTGGGCGGTACCGCCCGACCCGTGCTCGATCAGGCACGCGGAGTCCACGCGTTGTACTCCGGCGAGGTGCACAAGGCACTCGCGCACCTCGAGAGTGCCGCTGCGGGTTTTCGCACGCTCGGTGACGACTACGGACTGTTGCAGACCCTGTGTCCGCTGGGTGTCGCCTGTGAGCTGACGGAGGTCATCGAACTAGGCCTGGCGTGCCATCGTGAAGTTATGGCAGTCTCGGAGCGGACCGGCGAGGTGTACTTCCGCGCATTTTCACTAACGAATGCCGGCCTTCTCGCCTTCCACGCTGGCGATCTGGAACAGGCGGTCCGGCACGTGCAGGATAGTCTCCGCCTCAAGCTAGCTCTGGACGACCGGCTTGGAATTGCGATATGCCTGGAGTCCCTCGCCGTGGTCACCGCCTCCTCGAACCCGCACCGTGCCGCGATGTTGGTCGGGGCTGCCCGGGCTGCCTACACCGCCATCGGGCTTCCTTCCAACGCTTTGCCTGGGCGCGGCCAACGACTCGATTCCTACGCGAAGGTCCTTGAGAAGACCCTCCGCGCCGACAAGATGCGCACGGCGGTCGAAACCGGACGCGGGTTCGATTACGACTCCGCGATCGCATTCGCGCTCGACGAGCCCTGCCCCGCGCTCCACTCGGAGCGGCACGGTCGTGTAACCACCCGGGACTCCCTCACCCCCCGGGAGCGTGAAGTGGCGTCATTGATCGCGGATGGATTGTCCAACAAGGAAATCGGACTTCAATTGGTAATCTCCCAGCGGACTGCCGAGTCACACGTCGATCACATCTTGGCCAAGCTCGGTTTCACCTCCCGGACTCAGGTGGCGAGCTGGTTCAACATGGCGAACGCGCAGCAGGCGAACTGACCTCGGCGTATCAATTACAACAGCACCGTCGCCCCACCGTCGACCACGAGGCTAGTGCCGGTGACCCATCGGGACTCGTCGGAGGCTAGGTACAGGGCCGCGTAGGCCACATCCAGCGGTGTACCCGGTGATCCTGTGGCGGTCGCACCGATCAGCCCGGCGTACGGGGAGTTCTCTCCCAGCTGGACGGTCAATCGTCGCACCGGGGGTGTGTCGATGATCCCGATGGTGAGACTGTTCGCCCGGATGCCGAGTGGGCCGCCCTCCGCCGCGAGTTGGCGGGTCAACGACAAGATCGCGGCGTTTGCGGCGCCGTGCGCGGCATAGGGCAAACCCTTCGAGCCCAACACCGCGGATACCGACGAGGAATTGACGATTACACCGGAACCTTGGTCGACAAAGTGTGGCCATACCGCTTGGCAGATATTCCATGTCAACTGGAACTGATTGCCGAAGGTGAAGTCGAGATCGTCCTCTCCGGTGTGCTCGAACGGCAGCTTTCGAGCGCGGACCGCATTGTTGTAGACGACGTCGATCCGACCGTGGATGGCGAGTGCACCGTCCACCCAGTCGTTGACCTGTCGCCGGTCCCGGAGCTCGACCGGAGCCCTGGCATGTAGTTCCAGTCCTTGCTCGTCGAGTAGTCGCACGCTTTCCTGGGACGTCGCCGGGTCGAGGTCACAGCCCACCACTGTTGCTCCGTGCGCAGCGAATAGACGAGCCGCTTCTCGTCCGATCGATCCCCCGGTGCCGGTAATCAGGACGATTTTGCCAGGCAGTCGGCCGTCTCCGAGGGCACTCATGCAAGGCTTTTCGGCGACACGATGAACTGTCGGCGCAGCAGTCCCCGGTCTTTCCAGGCGTCGGACTCGAATGCCCGCCGGGCGGCCTCGAAGGCCTGACCGACCTGGGGTGAGGATGCTGCACGCAGTTCTGTCAGTGTCTCATCCGTGGCCGGATCACCGACGACGATATGGTCGGGACCGTGGAGGCGGCGCCCAGGCTCACCGTCGATGAGAATGTTCTGCGACCAGGACTCCGCACGGCGCGACGGGGGGCTGATCATACGCATTCTCCTGAAAAAGAAATAGCTCGGGTTAGCTCACGTTTAGTCACGAGACACAGGTGTAGGTGGCGGCCGCAACCTATGCAGGGGTCGCCCTCAGCGGGAGCGTCGAGATGCCGTTGAGCATCAAGCCCTCCGCATTCTGGGTGGGTCCTGCGAGTTCGAAATTCTGTGTTCGCGCGAGGAGCTCGGTCAGTGCCACTGCAAGTTCCACCCGCGCCAACGGCGCGCCCGCGCACTTGTGCGCACCGTGACCGAAAGCGAGGTGACGGTTCGGGCTGCGAGTGATGATGCACGCCTCGGGGTGGTCGAACTCCTCCGGGTCGAGGTTCGCTGCACCGTAGTTGAGTGCAACGAGTGAACCCTCCGGGATCGTGGCACCATGCAACTCGATATCGGTGTTTGCGAACCGACCGCGCTCGGGAAGTGGCGATTCGAGGCGGAGAAATTCCTCGACAGCCTGGGGAATGAGTTCCGGCTCGCGACGCAGCCGTGCCTGTAGATAGGGATCGACTGCAAGCCGATAGATCGAGGTGCTGAGTGCATCGGCCGTGGTTGCATGGCCGGCACCGATGAGGGCAACACCAACAGCAACCACGGTCTCGTTGGGGATCGGCTCGCCGCCGACATCCATGGCCATGATCCCACTGAGGATGTCCTGCTCGGGGTCCAGCGGCTGCAGACGACGCTCCGCAACCACATTGGTGATGTGCTCGGCGAACACCGTGAACATGAGTTCGTTCATGGCGTCCGGATCCCAGCCCACCTCCGCGAACCGGGCGAAGTGCGAGAGAAGCTCAACGTGCGAGTCCTCACCGAGGTTCATCAGAGCAGAGAGCGCACGAGCGGGATACGGCTGGCATAGCTCTTGCACGACGTCACCAGCCCGCTTCGTTAGCAGCGGATCGAGACCTTCGATGACGTACTGGCGCAACCGCGGCCGGATCGCGTCCATCCGCTCAGGGGTGAAGTACTTGTTGAGCACACGACGATAGATGCCGTGCTCCGGAGGATTGAGACCACTGGGGATAAGCCCCTTCATGCCAGGCACACGAACGAACGGTCGGCCGGCCCGATAAGTCTTGAAGTCAAGGGCTGCCTTCGATACGTCCACATACCGGGTCAGGGAGTAAAAGCCGCCGAACATGTCTGAATGGGCAACAGGGCATCCTTCCCGCAGTCTCGTAAGCTCATTGATCCATTCAGGACTGCGTACTCCATCAGGAAAGTCATTTTCCTCAGGCACCCAGTCGACCGTGGTCTCGCTTCGTGTGAGGTTCTGTTGCTCCATGTCTCACTCCTCGTGTGCGGCTCTTGCGCCCCCGCCGAACGGTCGACTGTGACAGGCGGCACACCTGAGCTTGACCACCAAACTGCCAATTGTCAACAGATTACTGATCACTGCTGTCTTGTCATGTGACTGCCGGCACTCTACAGTTGACTTCATACGTGACGGAATTCTTCCTCATTCCGCCCTTCCCGGCGGCCAGAGACCTCACTACCGAAACCCCACACACAAGGAGCTCCCGATGGCAGAACCTGGCCACGACGAAGCCGAACTTCACCTTCGCGCCCGCAGACGCGACATCGGCGCTGACGACGTGGTGGTTCTCGAGCTGGAAGACCCGACGGGCAAACCCTTGCCACAATGGGAACCGGGAGCCCACATCGACCTGTGCCTCTCCGACGGCCTCACACGTCAGTACTCTCTGTGCGGTGACCCGACCGATCGGAGCGTCTATCGTGTCGGCGTACTGCGGGACCCACAGAGCCGAGGCGGTTCGGTGTACGTGTTCGACAACCTGCACTGCAACTCTGAGGTAGTAGTTCGCGGTCCGCGTAACCATTTCCCCCTACAGCCGTCACCCCGCTATGTCTTCATCGCTGGTGGAATCGGGGTGACCCCGATTCTGCCGATGATCACCGCAGCCGAGGCTGCCGGTGCGGAATGGGAACTTCACTATGGCGGCCGCACCAGGGCTTCAATGTGCTTCGTAGACGAACTTGCCGCGATTGCCGGCGGTCGGCTGACCCTCTATCCCCAGGACGAAGTCGGTCTGATCGACCTCGACGCCCTGCTCCGCACACCCCGTACGGACACGCTCGTCTACAGCTGCGGCCCCGGTCCTCTGTTGCAGGCCATCGAGGATCGCACTGCCACCTGGCCTGCCGGAATCGTGCACATGGAGCGATTCGAGCCGAAGGACTTCGGCGACGAGCCGGATGCCGGCTCGTTCGAAGTCGAACTCGCCGAGAGTGGGATGATCCTCGTTGTACCCCCGGACAAATCCGTCCTCGAGGTCCTTGAGGACGCCGACGTCGAGGTTTACTCCTCCTGCCAGGACGGAACCTGTGGAACGTGCGAAACCCCTGTTTTGGCAGGAGAAGTGACGCATCGCGACTCCATCATGACAACCGCCGAACAGGCCGCGAACGACCGCATGTTTGTATGCGTCTCGCGCGCTGCCTGCGGCCGGCTCGTGCTTGGCATTTAGGCAACATTTAGGCACGACTCTCACCCCTTCCAGTCGCCGACGAAGGACGAACCCTATAGGACGAGTGGATGACAGGGTCATCGTCATCGCCCGCGATCCGGATGGCCTAGGCGGGCGCCGCGATCATCGCTGTCGGCATCCGCGAGGAAATCCCGAGCGTCTTTCTACCCGATGGCGACTAAGTAGGATCTCGACGAGACGTCTCCTAACCGAGGGTGTCGGGGGACGAATCGTAGCCGCGATCGCGGATGCGCGACCGAGACTCACTCGTAGCGACCTATCAGGCCACCATTGATGAGTGCGGTCAACCGGTCCTTCCCGACGCCCGCATCGTGCCGATCATCAATGCGGGAACACAGCGACCGGCTTGGTTCGACGGAATCGACACCATGCCCACCGGCGTCTGGCACTCCATGGAAGTGGCGATCCCTGGGATGATCAAACACGGAAAGAGGGTTCGGTCATCATCATCAGGCTCGGCGGCCGGGTTAGACAGCATCAGCCTGAATGCGCCTCCTGGCCAAGCCGCATATAGCGCCGCACCAGCATGGTGTGGGGACTGATGCGACTGTATAGCCCACAATTGTCATCGCCAATGACTCGGACTACGGACCACACGGCGCGGTCGTCACCCAGAATCCGGCCTCAGCCCTATACCTCGCCCGCTCGGTCCGGACCGGCACCTTCAATATCAGTGCATTCCCTCAACACCGGGGCACCCTTCGGTGGAGTCAAAGTCTCGGGCATCGGACGAGACATCGGCCGGGGGCGTTGAAGCGTACTTCGAACTCAAGACGATCAACTTGGACACGGGCACGCAACGACTATTGCCGTGACATGCGTGTGCACTCGGCTAGGCAGGGGGTTGGTCAGGATTTGGTCAGGATTTGGTCAGGATTCGCCGGTATCAGCAGCCATCGCCGTGAACCGACTGAGGGAATTGCGCAGGTGCAATGTCATTGCCTTGCCGGCGGCCCGGACATCCCGGGCCGCGATGGCGGCGAGAATGTCACGATGCTCATTGAGTGCCTCCCGAGCCCGCTCGGGGGAACCTCCAGCGCGAAGACGCGCAAGACGCAACTGGACCTGCAGCTCGCCGCCGGCCTGCTCCAGGTATGGGTTCTTCGCGAGCCGGAGCACCGTGAGGTGAAAGTCGGACTCGACCGGATAGGCCGTGGCGGATTTCGCCGCGAGAAGACGATCCGCCTCCTCAATCTGCTCGTCGAGTTCGGCGATGTCACTGTCGGTCGCGCGGGCCGCCGCGAACTTCGCGGCGGTCACCTCCAGCACCTGGCGCAACTCGTACATGTGGCGGACGTCCTCGACGGTGATCTCCCGGATGAAAGCACCCCGGTTACGTTGAGAATCGATCAAGCCTTCGGCACTGAGTCGTTGGATTGCCTCGCGGAGCGGCCCGCGGCTGATTCCCAGCCTGGCGGCCAGTTCGACCT
Organism: Rhodococcus sp. NPDC127593; assembly: GCF_042671975.1. NCBI lineage: Bacteria > Bacillati > Actinomycetota > Actinomycetes > Mycobacteriales > Nocardiaceae > Rhodococcus > Rhodococcus sp. NPDC127593. Next base: position 28,650 of record NZ_JBHXWI010000072.1, read on the forward strand.
CATTTATCCTCGTCCCGGACTCAAGGACCCCTCGAACGATCATATCCCGCAAGACCTCTACGACCTGGTCACGCAGGGGCACCCGCGAGAGCATGCCCGTCGAATCCGCAACCGATGTGCCACTCGCCGCCATTACCGCCCCTTCGATGAGCCAACCGTTCTCAAATCACTGTTGACAGTGTACTCGAGCATCGAACATCGGCCGAACACCCAATGCGACCCGTCAATACCCCAGCATACTCGAAAATGTCGTCTGTTGACAGAAGGCTGGTTCCCTTTCCACCACTTACCGCACCTCACAGGGTGAGGGGTCACACAAAACGAACGGAGCCAGACCAATGACTAATCCTGCCGGACGGAGATTTCTCGCCACCGGAGGCGAGCGGAATGGGTGAAGGCATCGTCCTCTCATTCGCCCGTATCGGCCCGCGTCATATCATGCATATCACCGCAACCGACGGCTCGACAATCGCGGACGGGGTGGGCGCTTCATTCCGTCACTCTGACGTTACCGACGGTAAGTCGGTCGGCGAAGTAGTTGCAGCCGCCACCGCGATCCTTGGCGGGTTCGTACTCGTCCACGCAGCCGGAGTCGCGCCGGCGGTCCCTGCCAGGAGACCGACACTGCCCCGGGGCAACGCGCTGAAAGGCCGCGGCGGACGGATTATCAATTCTCGCCTCCGCCGCCGGGATGAACGGATACCCCGGAAAGCCGGCCTGCGCTGCAGCGAAAATCTTGGCGTGGACGCGCTCGGTTGCCGCGAGTGGGCCCCCTTCAGATCACCGCGAATGCGATAGCACCGATGATCTGGACAGTCCACGACAAGACCCGCAGCGAAATCTCTCCCGCGCGACTCGCCGCTTACGACGCAAAACTCCGAGCGATGATCCCGCTCGGTGGCAAGCTCTGCGACATCCAGCAGAACTCGTGCCAATGACCGCATTCCTCTCCGGAGAAGGATCGCTTCATGACCGGTCAGATATGACGGGCGGACCGCCTCCCACACGTCGATGAACGGGTGCCCGGCGACGAGCACGTTTCGGTCCGAGGCCCTGCGTCAGCTGGTTTTCCTTGGACCCGGTGACGGCAGGCGATGGTCGATCTCGTGACTGCGCTTGACGATATTCGCCGGAGTCCACCGGTGCTTCCCCTCGATACGCCTAGTCGTGGGTCCGCGCTACGACCCAGGCCGCGACCTGGGTCCGGGAGGTGAAGCCCAACTTGGCCAGGATGTGCTCCACATGTCCTTGCGCAGTGCGATGTGAGATGACGAGGCGGTCGGCGATGGCCTGATTGGTCAGGCCTTCCGCGATGAGGTCGGCGACTTGGCGTTCCCGTTTGGTCAGTCGCAGCGACGGATCAATGGCGGGGGTGGAGGCGCTGGGTGGATGCTCATGGAGGGCGTAGGCGATTGCTGCGTCGAAGCCGAGTTGTTCACCTTTGAGGTGGGCCGCTCCGAATGCTTTGTCCCCGAGTTTCTGCCTGGTCTTCTGGTCATACTCCTGCTGATAGACAATCAGATTGGAATGTATAACCGCGGAGCTTCCTAACGACCGAGCCAGCCCTTCTGCGGCTCCCATCAGAACTGCTGCCCGGAGTGCATCGTGTTGGTCGAAGCTGATCCAGGCCAGCGCCTCGAGGCAGGCTGCGGCCAGACGGGGGCCGTGCACCTGCTTGGTCAGCTCCAGCGATTGTTCGAGAAGCTCCACCGCGCGATTGGTGTCGCTCTGCCGCCACATGACAATTCCCAAGGCCCACAGCGAATGTGATCGATACATCGTCTCGCCGTACATCTCCGTGATTGCGAGGACACGTTCGTGGCATGCGATTGCTTGCTCTGTCGCGCCGCTCAGCCCATAGGCCGCCCCTAACGCGACCAGGGCGGCCACTTCGAGCGTTCGATAACCGCGTTCGCGGAACTCTACTAGTGCGGCTTCGAGGTGAGAGCGGGCATGTACGAGATCACCACTGAGAAGGCCCAGCATTCCCTCCGCATCGGCAACGAGAGCGCGCATCATTGAATCGCTGGTTTGCGCTGCGAACGTACGTCCCTCCTCGACGAGCACTGTCCCGGCTCGGAGGTCGCCCTGGACGTTGGCCATCACGCTGGCACAGAAGAGAGCCTTGCTCCACCCGAGGGTGGGTGCGCCGCTCTGGCGGTCGAGCAGCTGGGCGAGCAGGCGCCGCCCCTCGCTGTAGAGGCCCTGGGAGCTCCAGAACCAGTAGAGTGCGGCGGCGGTGCGCAGGCCGGCAACGGGATCGTCATCGACGCAGAATTCGAGGGCCTCACGAAGATTCGGCTGTTCCCTCCTCAGGCGGGCAATCAAGTCGAGCTGATCGGCGCTGATCCACTCGGCCTCCGCATCCAGCGCCAACGCCTCGTACCAGTCCCGGTGGCGGCGACGTAAAGACACAGCCTCACCGGTCTGTTCGAGTTTCTCGTACCCGTATTCGCGGAGGGTCTCGAGCATCCGGATCCGCACCACTGACCCGTACTCCTCCCGGATCAAGATCGACTTCTCCACCAACGACGTCAGCGTGTCCAGCAACTCGCCCGTGGCCAGATCGGCTCCGCACACCTGCTCCGCGGCATCGAGTTCGAAACTTCCCGCGAACACCGCCACCCGACCCCACACCAGTTGTTCAACGGCGGTGCACAACTCGAAACTCCAGTCGATACACAACCGCAGAGTCTGTTGCCGCGTTGGCGCACCCCGACTACCGCGAGTGAGTAGGGTGTAGCGGTCGGTCAGCCGCTCGAGGATCTGCTCGGGCGACATCGCCCGTAACCGGGCCGCCGCCAACTCGATTGGCAATGGCAATCCGTCGAGACGATGGCAGATCCCCGCCACCGCCACCGCGTTGTCCTCGGTGAGCGCGAACCCCTGAACCGCGGCAGCGCCGCGCTCGACGAACAACGACACGGCGTCGTACTTGGGCAACTCGCGCAGCGAGGGATGCCACTCGGAATCCGGGACGGCCAGCGGAGGGACCCGCAGCACCGCCTCCCCGCCGATGCCCAGGGGTTCACGGCTGGTGGCCAGCATCCGCAACCGCGGACTCACCCGCAGCAGATGGCCGGCGAGTTCGGCGACCGCATCCACCACCTGCTCGCAATTATCGAGAACCAACAACAGTTCCTGTGCCGTCAGGCGCTCTAGAAGGACCTCACGCAGCGGCGTCGCCGAGTGGTCCCGCACCCCCACCGCGGCGGCCACCGCATCGACCAGCGACGACTCGTCACGCAACTCACCCAACTCCACCAGGCACACACCGTCGGCAAACTCGCGCTGCACCGCCGACGCGACCCGCATCGCCAGCCGCGTCTTGCCCACCCCGCCGATCCCGGTCAACGTCACCAGCCGCGACCCGGCCAGCAGGTTCCTCGCATCGGTGAGCTCGTGCCGGCGGCCGACGAAACTGGTCAATTCCAGGGGAAGTTTCCCGGTGGTGCTCCGAGAGGCGGATTCATTGGGAAGGTACCGACCGCCTGACGCTGGGCGCAGGTCGCTGGCCTCTGCATCGGGGGCGAAGCGGAGGGCCATCTCATCGACCGGGAACCCGTGGCGCCGTTGCAGCCCTCGCAGCAATTCCCCGAAGTCTGCGGCGGTGGCCGGGCGCTGACCGGGCTCACGGGACATCGCGCGGGCGATCGTGTCGGACACATCCTCGGGAATCCCGTGCTCACGCAGGTCGGGCACCTCCTGCGTGGTGATCCGCAGAAACTGCGCGACCACCTGCTCACCGCTGCGGCGTTCGAACGCGGCATGCCCGGTCAGGGCACTGAACAGGGTGGCGCCGAGCCCGTAGACGTCGGCGGTTGGGGTCGGTGGATCACCGCCGAGCACCTCCGGCGCGGTGTAGGCCGGCGACCCGGTAACGGCACCGGTGGCGGTCTCGAAACCCCCGGCGATGTGCGCGATACCGAAATCGGCTAGCTCCGGCTCGCCGTAGTCGGTGAGCAGGATGTTCGCGGGCTTGACGTCCCGGTGCAAGATCCCGAGCCGGTGCGCCGACTCCACCGCACCGGCCATCTTCACCCCCAGGCGCAAGGCCTGGTCCAGGGCTAGCGGACCGTCTTTCCGGACTCGGACCTCCAGCGAATCCTGCGGGTGATACGGCATCACGATGTACGGACGGCCGCTGTCGGTGGCACCGACCTGCAGAATGTTGACGATGTTCGGGTGCCCCGTCAACCGGCCCATCGCCCGCTGCTCCCGGAAGAACCGGGCCCGGTTCTCCTCGTCGAGTTCGACGGTAAGCACCTTCACGGCCACCGTGCGATCCAGGTCCGCCTGCGTGCTGCGGAAGACCACGCCAAATCCACCCTGGCCGATCTCTTGCACATCGTCGAAACCAGATTCACCCAGTTCGGCGGCCGGGGACGGCGGGTACCGCTGAGTGTCGAGCGGATCACCTTCACCCATCGGACGGACTACTCACTCCGTCGGCTCATGTTGCTATGCACTGGTCCCGACGGCACGACCAGATCGGATACAACCGTAGACTCACCTCTCCATGAGGCTCTCAAGGATCGGTGGCGTCCTCTTGAGGATATCGCTGTTATCGGTTGTGTCGGGAATGAGATTATTGTGATCTCTGCCGTCGAACCAGGGGCCCGTATCCCGCGTCCGGCAGATGTACCACTCCGACACGTCGCACTTCACCGATCGCGCCATATCACCATTTCGCACGCGCTGGCCGGACGTTGAGAAACCGTGCCCGCTCCGGCCATGCCTTCCATAGTTCAGATTCTCGGCGGACTTTTCAGCGGGCGGCGATCTCGGCCTGCGGTTTCTCGCGCTCATCGGTGCGAAATTCTTATCGTCTTGTCGGATACTCAGATTCGATTCTCTCCGTATTCGATTGATCGAAATTCCGACCACCGTCCGTCGCCGGGGCGGACCGGTGATCGATCAGCCACCACCACTCGTCCACGGTGGCAACCAAGATCCCGGAACCGGTCAGCGCCCTGCCTCCGCTGGTGCCTGGAGTCGACGACACGAAGGTGACGTTGCGGAGAGTCATCTGTGGAGTGGCGGCTCCATCAACGCTTACAGCTCATACCGGCATTGGTGAGCTCGGTGGCCAAAATGCCGCAGCTAGTGCGGGGTGACGACCAGGGGCTTGCCCCCAGCGCCGCGCAGCGCGGACCGTACGACGGCGATGAGTAGGCCGTCTCGCAGCGGATCTGGCCGAGGCAGCGGCCGTGCGCGATGAACAGGATCGGTCAACGCTCCGGTGCCCGTGTGCGGCAGGGGTCGGCAGACGCCGCGTGGGTTTGGGTCCACTTGTCCAGCGCCGCGACGCCGACCGCCGACCGCATGCGCTCGGTCGCGAGTTTGCCCAACGGCACTTTCAGCCAGGCCGGTCAAGCCGTAGTCGACGACGCTGCCGACCTCGAGATCGGTTCCCCGACTGGCATTCCCGTGATGCCAGCACCTCCGACCGGGCGGTGCCGAGGTGGTCGACAACCTTCGGCAGCCTCTCGTCGAGCGCATTGCTGTTCCGATCATATTGGGCACAAATAGAATCCACGTTGGGTTGGTGGCAGACCGAGCGCGCCAGCATTTTTACCAGCGCGTACAGTTCACCCCCGCCGTCCTCCGCCCATGAGGAGGAGGGCGTCGGCGGCGATGAACGTGTACGGTCCCGCATCTAGTGGTCAGCTCCGGAACGCCTCCACATGAGCGTCGGGGCCCTTGGCCATCACGATGACCTGCGACTTCGACAGTGAGGCGATGCCGAGCGAGTCCACGAGCTTCTCCAGCCGCCGGAGCGAGATCCGAACAGGTAGCAGATGGCGCCGATCGAGGTCAGTGCCTTCCCGGCACGCTTGCGGCGCTGCAGCAATCAATCCGGAATGGACAAATCCCACCGGAGCCGTGGGATCGCGACGTAAGGGTGCCGACACGGTATCGAAGCCTCGATGGCGGTAACCTTTCGCGATTTGGTCCTCGGAGGTTCGACACAACCTTCCTTCGCCGCACAGGCTCTCGACCTCGGCCCCTCAGATGCCTTGATACCTTCGACAGTGGAGTCCGCCGCAGATTGGGGCTGGCGTCGGTGGGGCCGATCGGTCAAGAACCGGTCCGAGTCGATCTGTTTCTTGGTCGCGACCGGGTCGGCGCGACCCAACCCGCTACTCCTCGAAGTAGGCGTACCGCATGTCGATCGGACCATGAGAAGATGCGTAGTCACTGTCCTGGTCGAGTCCGCGGAGATTCTCTTTCATCACCCAGGGGCTGGCGAAACGGACGATCGGGAGCGACCATGCATTCTCGACGACGTACCGATCTGCCTTAGCGAACAGGGCGGCGTTCTCCTCGTCGGAGTTTTTGTTGGTCATGCCATTGACGATCTCGCCGTATTCCGCCGTGGTACCGCCGGGATTGCGAGGTCCAGGACCGAACCGGTACGCCAAGTGAGTGAAGGGCGACGTTGCCGAAGTGACGAAGCCGAGATTCGCAGCGTGCTTGCCCTCGGCGAAGATCGTGTTGATTTGGTAGGGGTCCGTCTTGGTCATCGTCAGCGTGAATCCGGCTTCATTGAGTTGGCGCTCCAGGAGATCATTCAGTCCCGTGACAGTGGATGCACTGACCAGGACTTCTCCCAGGTTGACGCCGTCCGGGTGCCCGGCCTGGACAAGAAGTTCCTTGGCTTTTGCGGGATCGTAGGAGTAGGTGGAGCCGACCTCGGGGTCGTAGCCCGGAAGGCCCTCGCGGCCGTACTGCCAGCGCGGAAATGACTTCGGGAAGAAGGTCTCGGTGATCGTATTGCGATCGATTGCGTAGTTCATGGCCTGACGCACGAGCGGGTCGTCGAGTGGGGCAACGCTTGTGTTGAAGATGAATTCGTGGCCGATGCCCTGGTCAAAGTACTCGATCCGCATGCCCGGGGCATTCTTGACCGCCTCGGCGTACTCGGGAAGGAACTGGACGACGTCAATCTGCCCCGTGTTCGTCGCGTTCTCCATTGCTTTGAAGTCCGCGAAGCCGGTGTACTCGATCCGCTTGAACTTGCCGGCTTTCTCGTCCCAGTATGGGTCCTCGGAGCGCTCCATTACCAGGGATGTGCCGGGCTTGAAGCTGGTCAATTTGTAGGGGCCGGAGCCGAACGTCTCGAGGTCGAGATTCGATCCGTCCTTGAGTGCCTTCGGGTTGATGATGTAGCCAGCAGCCTCGGCCAGAACGTTGGGTACGTGGGGCACCGGCGAAGTCAGGGTGAGATCGACCTGGAGCGGCGCGGTAACCATGACCTCCGTGACGACACCCATCCGTGCCTTCACCAACGGTGAGGTCAGGGTGCGGTAGCGGTCGAGGTTGGCCTTGACTGCTTCAGCATCTAGCGGCGTGCCGTCATGGAACTTGACGCCGTCGCGCAGATTGAGTGTGAGGGTGAGCCCGTCCTGGGAGTAGTTCCATTCCTTGACCAGCATCCCCTTCACTTCACCGGCGGGGCCGAGTGTAAAGAGTCTGTCGTACAGACCCCACAACCCAAAGCGTTGGGAGAGCTGCTCAGAAACCGCCATTGCGGGATCGAGCGAGTCTGGCCCCTGGGAAACGCCCACCCTGAGCGTGTCGCCGCTACCTGCGGTCGCACCCGAGCCCCCATCTCCGCAGGCTGTAAGGACCGTTCCCACCAACAGCGCGGCCATCAGCCCCATGATTCGCCGCTTTGATCGCCTCATCCAGATCCATCCTTCTTTTGCGTCGGGGTTGTCGGGCTTGCGCCATGAATGTGTGATCGGCAGCACATCAGATGCGCCGACAGTCAATCAGTCGGCCTGTCATCTGTCAACAATTTCTGTTGACAGATAACAGATGTACGGGACAGACTGATTGCGGCTCCAACGGATGCCACCATTCAGGCCGGAAAAGGCCGCAGGAACGAGGAGAACTGACGTGGGGCAAATGATCACGGTGGTCACGGGCGGTTTGCGCGGTATCGGCACCGCAATCGCCGACGCATTCGAAGAAGAAGGCCACATTGTCGAGCGCGGCTCATCGAAGCGCGCCTCTCTGGAGGACCCGAAGGCGCTGCGCCGTTGGGTCGAGGAGATCGTCGAAACACACGGACGGGTGGATGTCCTCGTCAACAACGCGGGTGTCCTCGACGAGGACGTTGACGTGTTCGGGGCTGATCCGGACGAGTGGTGGCGCACCTACGAGATCAATGTCCGCGGCACCTTCGAACTTTCCCAGGCTATCGGCCGCCACATGATCGCTAACGGCGGCGGCCGGATCATCAACCTTAACAGCGGTAGGGGCATGCGTGCCTACGAGACCGCGACGGCCTATCCGGGAACCAAGGCCGCGGTAGCACGCCTCACTGGTTCGCTGCATCTGGCCGGCCGCGACCGTGGATTGTTCGCCTTCGATCTCATGCCCGGCGTCGTCAAGACCGATCTGGCCCAGTCCCTCGCATTCAACGCCGGCCGGACCTCATGGACCCCGGCCTCGGCTGTGGCCGATCTAGCTCTCGCGCTGGCATCGGGGGATCTGGACGCGCTCTCCGGCCACTTGATCGACGCCATGGTCGACACACCGAGCAGTCTGGTCGCCCGTGTAAAAGAGGGCTTCGGTGAGCACGCACGCACCCTCGGCCTCCTACCGTGGGGCTACGACGGAGCCAACCGAGCCGAGGCTTGAGTCACCCACAATCGGTGATCAACCCTCGGGTGAGGCGTGACCCGCTCCCCCGAGGGTTCGGAACCTGTCAACCTTTCTGAGACAGTGCTTCGGCAGGTTTAGTGTGTCGGGTTCTCCTCCTCGGTGGGTGGTTTGTTGATCCATGTGGTGGTGGGAAGTGCCGGTGGTTCCGGTGGGTTGTGAACGAATCGTTCCGGGTGCGCCGCGTAGGCGGTATCGAGGACGATGCCACGCCGGCGGCGCACCTCCGTGGCTCGCCCGTAGTGCACGTCGGCAGCGGTGTGTAGGCCGATCCCGGAATGGCGATGCTCGAAGTTGTACCAATCGAAGAATTCCTTGCCGTGCATCCGTGCGGCCTCGATGTTGGCGAACCGCCCGGGAAAGTCCGGCCGGTACTTCATCGTGCGAAACTGCGACTCCGAAAACGGGTTGTCATTGGACACGTGCGGGCGTGAATGGGACCTGGTGACCCCGAGGTCGGCGAGCAGCAACGCGACCGGCTTGGACGTCATCGACGACCCCCGATCGGCATGCAGGGTCAGCTGATCACGGCCGATGTTCTGCTCCCGGAGGGTCTCGGCGATCAGGCGCTCGGCCAGCGTCTTCGACTCGCGGGAGGCGATCATCCACCCCACCACGTACCGGGAGTAGATGTCCAAGATCACATACAGGTAGTAGTACGTCCACTTCGCCGGCCCGTGCAACTTGGTGATGTCCCACGACCACACCGAATTCGGTTGATGAGCAACCAGTTCCGGTTTCACCTTCGGTGGGTGTGTGGCCTGCCGGCGGCGGTCCCCGGTCTGGTTCTTCTCCCGCAGGATCCGGTACATCGTCGACTCACTGCACAGATACATGCCCTCGTCGAGGAGGGTGGCATACACCTGCGCGGGAGCCATGTCGGCGAACCGCTGCGAGTTCAGTACTTCGAGGGCCCGTGCCCGTTCCGCGTTCGACAATGCCCGCGGCTGCGCACTCTCCCGCCCGGAAGCGTTCGCCGGCCCGACTTCGGGGATTGTTGGTGAAGTACCCTGTATGCCAGCGTGTTTCGGGTGTGCACGGTAGTAGCTGGCGTGTGCACGACCCGTCGAGGTGCACGCGTGGCGCACCCCGATCAGCGGCGTCA
>NZ_JBHXWI010000073.1:0-38325 GCF_042671975.1 Rhodococcus sp. NPDC127593
CGGGCGATTCAGGTGCACGGTGGGGCGGGGGTCACCGACGACTTCCCGCTCGCCATGGCCTGGGCGCACCTGCGCACGCTGCGCCTGGCGGACGGTCCCGACGAGGTCCACAAGCGTGCCATCGCGCGGCAGGAACTCCGGCAGTACCGCGACGCCGCCGTCAGCGCCTCCACCAACGGACACAAGGTTGCGGTGAGCTGACATGGCCGGACTCGACCTCACCGGACGCACCGCGATCGTCACCGGCGCCTCGCGGGGCATCGGCCTGGCCGTCGCCCAGGCCATCGCGGCCGCCGGCGCCAACGTGGTGCTCACGTCCCGGTCGCAGGAATCGGCCGACGCCGCCGCGGCCGAGGTCGGGGGCACCGCGATCGGAATTGCCGCCCACGCCGTCGACGAAGAGGCCGCCCGGCGCTGCATCGACATCACCCTCGAACGCTTCGGCAGCCTGGACATCCTGGTCAACAACGCGGGAACGAACCCTTCGTTCGGGCCGATCATCGACCAGGACCACGCACGATTCGCGAAGACCTTCGACGTGAACGTGTGGGCGCCGGTGCTGTGGACCGGGCTCGGTACGAAGGCGTGGATGGGCGAGCACGGCGGGGCCGTCGTCAACACCGCCTCGATCGGCGGCATGGCCTTCGAAGCGAACATCGGCCTGTACAACGCGTCCAAGGCCGCACTGATTCACGTCACCAAGCAACTGGCACTGGAACTCTCGCCGAAGGTGCGGGTCAACGCCGTCGCTCCGGGTGTGGTGCGGACCAAGCTGGCGGAGGCGCTCTGGAAGGAACACGAGCAGGCCGTGTCGGCGTCCACGGCGCTGGGGCGGATCGGCGAACCCGAGGACATCGCGGCCGCGGTCGCCTTCCTCGTCTCCGATGCCGCGAGCTGGATCACCGGCGAAACCATGGTGATCGACGGCGGTCAACTGCTCGGCGACGCCGTCCCGTTCCGGCAGGGGGCCCAGCTCGGTGTCTAGCGTGGACGTCGTCGGCATCGACACCGAGGCCGTGAGCCGCTGGTTCGGCACGCTCGGTATCGACAGTGCCGGACCGCTGACTTTCGACCGGATCGGACTCGGCCAGTCGAACCTCACCTACCTGGTCCAAGACCGGGCGGGTGGCAGGTGGGTGCTCCGGCGCCCACCCCTCGGACACCTGCTGGCGTCGGCCCACGACGTCGCCCGCGAGGCGCGGATCCTCTCCGCCCTCGAGGGCACCGCGGTGCCCACCCCACGGGTGTTCGGGCTCACCGACGACCCGGAGGTGACCGAGGTACCGCTGCTGCTGATGGAGTTCGTCGACGGACAGGTCGTCGATCGCATGTCGATCGCGGAGTCCCTGACCCCGGAACGTCGCCGGGCGATCGGTCTGTCGCTGCCGCGGACGCTGGCGAAGATCCACGCGGTGGACCTCGACCGGACCGGGCTGTCCGACCTGGCCAGTCACAAGCCGTACGCGCAGCGTCAGCTCAAGCGGTGGTCGGGTCAGTGGGAGAAGTCGAAGACCCGCGAGCTGCCCGCCCTCGACGACCTGACGCGGCGGCTCGCCGCCTCGGTGCCGGAGCAGCGGGAACTGACACTGGTGCACGGCGACTTCCATCTGCGCAACGTCATTACGTCCCACGAGACCGGGGAGGTGACCGCGGCCCTGGACTGGGAGTTGTGCACTCTCGGCGACCCGCTCGCCGACGTCGGCAGCCTGCTCGCGTACTGGCCGGAGCCGGGCGAGACCACCGGCGGCGACTTCCCCGCGTCCACCCTCGACGGATTCCCGGACCGGGTGGAGATTGCCGGGGTGTACCTCGACGAGACCAAGCGCGACCCGGAAGCCCTGGCGTTCTGGCACGTCCTCGGCCTCTGGAAGGTCGCGGTCATCGCGGAGGGCGTCATGCGCCGCGCGCGGGACGAACCGCAGAACAAGGCGGCCGCGGGAACCCCGACCGTCGAGCGCATCGACGACCTCGTGGCCAAGGCGTGCGACATCGCCGCCCGGGCCGGAATCTGATCGAACGACGAAGGAGAACTTCATGAAGAGAACGGCAATCGTCACCGGCGCGGCACGGGGCATCGGTGCCGCGGTGGCGAAGAAACTGGCGAGCGACGGGGACGCGGTGGCCGTGCTCGACCTCGACGAGTCTGCCTGCGCGGCAACCGTCGACGCCATCGAGTCCACCGGCGGCCGGGCACTCGCCGTGGGTGCGAACGTCGCCGACGAGGCGTCGGTGGCCGCGGCGGTCGAGCGGGTGGCGACCGAACTCGGTGCCCCGACGATTCTGATCAACAACGCCGGGATCACCCGCGACAACCTGCTGTTCAAGATGACGGTCGACGACTGGGACGCGGTCATGAACGTGCACCTGCGCGGTGCGTTCCTGATGTCGCGGGCCGTGCAGCAGCACATGGTCGACGCCGGGTTCGGCCGCATCGTGAACCTGTCGAGCACGTCCGCGCTCGGCAACCGCGGGCAGGTCAACTACTCCGCGGCCAAGGCCGGCATGCAGGGCTTCACCAAGACCCTCGCCATCGAACTGGGCAAGTTCGGCGTCACCGCGAACGCGATCGCGCCCGGCTTCATCGAGACCGAGATGACCGCCGCCACCGCCGAACGCATGGGCGTCGGCTTCGAAGACTTCAAGAAGGCGGCGGCGTCGCAGATCCCCGTGAACCGCGTCGGGCAGCCGGAGGACATCGCCAACACTGCGTCGTTCCTGGCGAGTGAGGGTGCCGGATTCGTGTCCGGGCAAGTGATCTACGTGGCCGGCGGACCGAAGGACTGAGGAACATGACCACTGACGAACAGGCGATCGCACGCGACCTCAGCGATCGCGTCGTGACTCTCGTCGAACAGAACGACCTGTCGGATCCGACCGGGTTCCTCGGGGCCCGGTTCGACGCCGGCCTCGCGTGGGTCCACTTCCCGCCGGGACGCGGCGGACTCGGGCTGCCGCAGACCTTCCAGGCGCAGGTCGACGCCGAACTCGCGGCCGCCGGAGCGCCCGGTCCGGCGAAGGGCCGCAACGGGATCGGATTGGGCATGGCCGCGCCGACCATCGCCGCGTTCGGCACCGAGGAACAACAGCAGAAGTACCTTCGGCCGATCTTCACCAGCGAGCACATCTACTGCCAGTTGTTCAGCGAACCGGGGGCGGGCTCCGACCTGGCGGCGGTCGCGACGCGAGCGGTCCGTGAGGGTGACGGCTGGACGGTCAACGGGCAGAAGGTGTGGACATCGGGGGCGCAGAACGCGCAGATGGCCATCCTCGTGGCCCGGACGGATCCGACCGTGCCCAAGCACGCCGGGCTCACCTACTTCCTGTGCGACATGACCGATCCCGGTATCGACGTCCGGCCGTTGCGGCAGATCACCGGTGAGGCCGAGTTCAACGAAGTGTTCCTCACCGACGTCCACATTCCCGATTCCGATCGGCTCGGCAACGAGGGACAGGGCTGGCGGGTGGCCACCGCGACCCTCAACAACGAGCGGGTGGCGATCGGCGGTTCCGCGGCCGCCCGCGAGAGCGGGATGATCGGTCCGGTCGCCCAGGCCTGGCGGGAGCAACCCGAACTCCGCGACCCCGCGATGCACGACGAACTGCTCCGGCTGTGGGTCGAAGCGGAGGTCGCGCGGCTCACCGGGGAGCGCCTGCGGCAACAACTCGAGGCCGGGCAACCCGGCCCGGAGGGATCCGGCCTGAAGCTGGCCTTCGCCCGGCTCGCGCAGACCATCTCGGGATTCGACATCGAACTCCACGGCGAGGCAGGGCTGCGGTACGACGACTGGACCATGCGCCGACCGGACAAGGTCGACTTCACCGGCCGCGAACCCGGCTACCGGTACCTGCGCGCGAAAGGCAACTCGATCGAGGGCGGCACGTCCGAGATCCTGCGCAACGTCATCGCAGAACGCGTCCTCGGCCTCCCGCCGGAGCACCGCGTCGACAAGGACATCGCCTGGAAGGACCTGCCCCGATGAGCACCGCAGATCTGCTGTACTCCGACACGGAAGACGCCCTGCGCGACTCCCTCCGCCGCCTCCTCGCCGACCGCTGCCCACCGGAACTGGTGGTCGGGGCGTACGACCGGGCACCCGCCGACTTCTCCGGAGTATGGAAATCCCTCGCCGTCGAACTCGGACTGGCGGGCCTGCTCGTGCCCGAGGACCTGGGCGGCGCCGGAGCGAGCGCACGCGAGGCCGCGGTGGTCATGGAGGAGATCGGACGTGCCGTGGCGCCCGTCCCGTACCTTTCCAGCGCCGTACTCGCGACGGTCGCGCTGCTGAAGGCGGGAGACACGAAGACGGTCGGCGGACTCGCCGACGGGACGACCACCGGTGCACTCACGGTCGGGCTCGCGACCGCACCGGGCCTGTTCGCCCCGACCGTGCGCCGGGAGGGCGACTCCCTGACCGGCACCGTGACCAGTGTCGCGGGGGTCTCGGAGGCCGACATCCTGATCGTGCCCGCCCTGGGTCCGGGTGGACTCGAACTGCACACGGTGCCCGCGGGCACCGCCGGCGTCACGGTCACGCCGGTGCTCACGCTCGACATGACGCGGCCACTGTCGGATGTCGCGTTCGACGCCGCCGCGTCCATCCGCATCGACGAGGACAACGCCGCGGCGGCGGTCCGCGAGGCCCTCGTCGTCGGCGCCGCACTGCTCGCCTCCGAGCAGCTCGGGCTGGCGCAGTGGTGCTTCGAGACGACCCTGGCGTACGTCAAGGAGCGAACCCAGTTCGGCCGCGCCGTCGGGTCGTTCCAGGCGATCAAGCACCGCCTCGCCGACCTGTGGCTCGAGGTCACCTCCGCGGCCGCCGCGGCCCGCTACGCCGCGGACACCGCCGCCCGGGGCGACGCGGACGCCGAGGTCGCGGCTGCCGTCGCGCAGGCGTACTGCAGCGACGTCGCCGTCCACGCCGCCGAGGAGTGCATCCAGTTGCACGGCGGCATCGGTATGACGTGGGAATACCCCGCACATCTGTATCTGAAGAGGGCGAAGAGCGATCAGCTCGCGTTCGGCACCGCGTACCGTCACCGCGCGCGCCTCGCCGACCTGATCGACCTGCCCGCGTAACCCGAGCCACACCACCGACAGTCAGGAAGCAATCCATGAAGGCATGGCGTGTCCACGAACTCGGCGAGCCGCGCACCGCGCTGCAACTCGAGGAGGTCCCGGACCCGACGGCAGGCCCCGGCCAGGTGCTGGTGAAGGTTCTCGCCGCCCCGGCGAACTTCCCCGACGTGCTGCTGTGCCGCGGCGAATACCAGATCAAGCCGCCGCTGCCGTTCACACCCGGAGTCGAGCTGTGCGGTGAAGTGCTGGAGGTCGGGGACGGCGTCACCCGCTTCGCCGTCGGCGACCGGGTGATCGGCAACCCCAACCTGCCCGGCGGCGGATTCGCCCAGTTGGCGGTGATGGACGAGGCCAACACGTTCGCCGCCCCGTCCGCGCTCGACGACGCCGAGGCGTCGGCGTTGAGTATCGGTTACCAGACGAGCTGGTTCGCCCTCCACCGGCGCACCCAACTGAAGCCGGGGGAGACCCTGCTCGTTCATGCTGCCGCGGGCGGAGTGGGCAGCGCCGCAGTGCAATTGGGCAAGGCCGCGGGAGCGAAGGTGATCGGTGTCGTCGGAGGCGCCGACAAGGTCGAGTACTGCCGCCGGCTGGGGGCGGATCTGGTCATCGACCGGCACACCGACGATTTCGTTCCGCTGGTCAAGGAATTCACCGGAGGACGCGGCGCGGACGTCGTCTACGATCCGGTCGGGGGCGACGCCTACGCGAAGTCCACCAAGTGCATCGCGTTCGAAGGCCGGATCCTGATCATCGGCTTCGCCGGCGGCACCATCCCGACACCCGGTCTCAATCACGCCCTGATCAAGAACTACTCGATCATCGGACTGCACTGGGGTCTGTACAAGCAGTACAACCAGCAGGCGATCGCCGACTGTCACGAGGAACTGACCCGTCTCGCCGATTCCGGTGCGATCAAGCCGCTCATCAGCGAGCGGCTCTCGCTCGCGGATGTGGCCGATGGCCTCGGCCGGCTCGGTGACGGCAGCACCGTCGGCCGTCTCGTCTTCCAACCCTGAAGGGAACGCACATGGACGTAGGTTCACTGTTCGACGTCGCAGGCAAGACCGTGGTGGTCACCGGAGGTTCGCGGGGTATCGGCCGGATGATCGCGCAGGGATTCGTCGAGGCCGGGGCCACCGTGATCATCTCCGCCCGCAAGGCGGAGGCGTGTGAGAAGTCCGCGGCCGAACTGTCCGCCGCCGGGCCGGGGACGTGTCACCCACACCCCGCCGACCTATCCACCGAGGAGGGGATCGAGGGCCTCGTCGCACGGGTCGCCGAGGTCTCGCCCCGGCTGGACGTCCTGGTGAACAACGCCGGAGCGACGTGGGGTGCGCCGATCGACGAGTTCCCCGCCGCCGGGTTCGACAAGATCTTCGACATCAACGTCAAGGGCGTGTTCATGCTCACCCAGGCGTTGCTGCCGAGTCTGCGGGCCGCGGCGACGGACGGTGACCCCGCCCGGGTGATCAACATCGGCTCGATCGACGGACTCGTGGTGTCGGGCACCGACAACTTCTCGTACGGGGCGAGCAAGGCCGCGGTCCACCTGCTCACCCGCAAGCTCGCCGCGACGCTGGCGGCCGAGCGGATCACCGTCAATGCCATTGCACCGGGACCATTTCCGAGCAAGATGATGGCGTTCATCCTCGACGACCCGGAGCGGAAGGAGGCGGTCGAGGGGTCGGTGCCGCTCGGCCGGGTCGGCACACCGGAAGACGTCGCGGGCACGGCGATCTTCCTCTCCTCGCGCGCCGGGGCATACCTCACCGGCATCGTCGTCCCCGTCGACGGCGGGATCTCGGGAACACGCTGAACAGCGCGGCACACAGTCGGAACACGGAACGAGCGAGAGGCGGTACGGCGGCGATGAGCTGGTACGACGACAGGCCCTGGATGGACCGGTACGACGAGAACACGCGTTCAGTGGGGGAGATCCCCGCCCGGACAGCGCTCGACATGTTCTCGGCCGCGGTCGAATCCGCCCCGGACGCGCCGGCCATCCGGTACCTCGGAGGCACCCTCGACTACCGCGAGGTCGACGAACTCAGCGACGGTGTGGCCGCCTACCTCACCGAAAACGGGTTCGGGAAGGGCG
This sequence comes from Rhodococcus sp. NPDC127593, assembly GCF_042671975.1. NCBI lineage: Bacteria > Bacillati > Actinomycetota > Actinomycetes > Mycobacteriales > Nocardiaceae > Rhodococcus > Rhodococcus sp. NPDC127593. Next base: position 7,179 of record NZ_JBHXWI010000073.1, read on the forward strand.
ATCGGCTCGCGATCTACCTGCAGAACATCCCGCAGTTCGTGCTTGTGTTGATCGGGACGTGGAAGGCAGGTGGTGTCGTCGTCCCGCTGAACCCGATGTACCGGGACGAGCTCTCCCACATCCTCACCGACGCCGGAGTCACCGCGATCGTGTGCAGCGAGAACGCATGGGCCGATCGGGTGGCGGAGCGGGCGTCCGCCGCGGGTGTGCGGATCGCGCTGACCGCGAGCGAACTCGACATCCAGACGTCAGACGACGCACGGGTGTTCGGGGGCGTGACCCGGGTGCGCGCCGAGGGCGTGCCGGACCTGCTCGAGGTGGCCCGGGCACGTGCTGGGGCCGACGTGCCGGATCCCGGGCTGGTCCCGGACGACATCGCACTCGTGTCCTACACGTCCGGAACGAGTGGAGTCCCCAAGGGAGCGACCAACACCCACCGGAATCTCACCGTCAACAGTTCGATCCTGCGCCTGTACGAGGGCAAGCCCGCCGGTTCGCCGATCTTCGCGCTCGCACCGCTGTTCCACATCACCGGCATGGTGTGCCAGTTGCTCACCGCGATCGACCTGGCGTCGCCGCTGATCCTCGCGTACCGGTTCGACGCTGGGGTCGTGCTCGACGCCCTCGAGCGGGAGCAGCCGGTGTTCATGGTCGGCCCGTCCACCGCCTACATGGCGCTGATGGCCCACCCCGACTTCTCCGGTGAGCGCTTCGCCTCACTGGAGGCCGTGATGTCCGGTGGCGCCCCGCTGCCCCCTGCCATCGTCGAACGGTTCCGGGAGCTGACCGGAAAGTACATCCGCAACGGCTACGGGCTCACCGAGACCAGCGCGCCGTGCGTCGTCGTCCCGCCGAACCTGGAGGCCCCGGTCGATCCGTCGTCGGGCACGCTGGCGATCGGCCTGCCCCTTCCCTCCGCCGTGATCCGGATCGTCGGGGAGGACGGGCACGACCTCGACCCGCTCGAGGTCGGGGAGATCGTCGTCGACGGGCCGATGGTCGTGCCCGCGTACTGGAACAAACCGGACGCCACGGCGCAGTCGCTGCCGGGCGGCCGCTTGCTCACCGGCGACGTGGGATTCATGGACGCCCAGGGCTGGGTGTACGTCGTCGATCGCAAGAAGGACATGATCAACGCATCTGGTTTCAAGGTCTGGCCCCGCGAGGTCGAAGACGTGCTGTACCGGCACCCGGCGGTCCGGGAGGCCGCCGTCGTCGGCGAGCCGGACAGCTACCGCGGCGAGACCGTCGCCGCGTTCGTCAGCCTCCGCCCCGGGCAGACGGCCGAGACGGACGACCTCGTCGAGTACTGCCGGGAGCGGCTGGCCAGCTACAAGGCCCCGAGGCGCGTCGAGATCGTCGACGAACTGCCCAAGACGGCCAGCGGAAAGATCCTCCGCCGCGAAATGCGCCGCGGCGCCCCGGCCTGAGCCGTCCGGTCGATCAGGCGACGACCGCGTGCGGGTACTCCGCCGCGCGGTGCTGGAACGACAGGATCCTGGGGTTCTGCACGACTCCGTCGCGGATCTCGACGGCCCGCCGGATCGTGTCGCTGCGGTCCCAGGCGGCGGGTCCGTCGAGGACCGTCCCCAGATGGGGGAGCAGGGCCTCGCTGATCTCCCAGGTCGCCGAATTCCACAGGTAGGACGGGCTGTGATCGACCGCGTAGTAGCGGGTGTTCTCACCGATCATGAATGTCGGATCGGCGAACGACGTGGGCCGGGCCCAGCTGAAGCCCATTCCCTCGTCGCAGGACACGTCGACGACGAGGCTGCCGGGCAGGAGGGTCTCGACGTCCGAGTCGATCAGGAACGTCAGCGGCGATTCCGTGTCCTGCAGGACGCAGTTGACGATGATGTCGTGCCGGGCGAGGAACCCGGCGAGCGGCATCCGGCCCTCGTCCGTGGTGACGTGGCTGCGGCGCGGATCGGCGTCGTCGTGATCGAACTGCACGATCTCCGCGGAGTGGATCGGCGAGCTCACGGCGGTGACCCCGCGCTGCGTGACGACGTGGACGTCGTGGATGCCCAGGGCGTTCAGCGCGGTCACGGCGCCGCGGGCGGTGGCGCCGAAGCCGAGGACCACGGCGCGGAGGCGGCGGCCGTAGTCGCCGGTCGAACCCGCGATCGACAGGGCGTGCAGCACCGAGCTGTATCCGGCGAGTTCGTTGTTCTTGTGGAAGACATGGAGCTGGAACGACCCCTCGACGCTCCAGTGGTTCATGGCCTCGAACGCGATCAACGTGAGGTGGCGATCGACGGCCACCTGGGTGAGCTCCGTGTCCTGAACGCAGTGCGGCCACCCCCACAGGATCTGGCCGTCACGCAGATCCGCCAGATCCTTCGCGAGGGGTTTAGGCAGCAGGAGGACGTCGGAGTGCTCGATCAGCTGCTCCCGGGTGCGCAGACCTCCCACCGACAGGGCCAGCTGCTCGTCGGAGACACCGAAGGGCTCGCCGTAGCCGTACTCGAGATGGATGCGGCCACGGAGGTCGGGGTCGATCCGGTCGAAGTGGAGCGGGTGGATCGGGAGCCGGCGTTCGTCGGTTTTGCTCGAGCGCGCGACTACGCCGAGGGTGAGTGGATGAGAGCGGTGTTGCTGCACAGGGGTGTCCCTTGGTCGACACTGCCGGAGAGAGTCTTCGGCAGAGAGTTGTTGCCGCGGAACCCGCAATGGAGGAGGCCAGCGTTCGATCGATGGGCGCGGCATCGGCCGGCGCGGCTGCAGCTCTCGACAAAGCCCGAGGAGATCACTCGGGGAAGACTGGTAGCACCAGAGAGAAAGGCTGCGCCGCGACAGGCGACGCAGTTTCTCGTGGTGCCCCCGGCAGGATTCGAACCTGCGACCTTTCGCTCCGGAGGCGAACGCTCTATCCCCTGAGCTACGGGGGCGCACCGGAAAACCGGTGTGCCGATTGGGCTGGCCAATCGTAGCGCATGGGTAGTGGGATCGACCAAATCGGTCCCCCTACTTCCTGGACTCGCCCCGGTAGCGGCCCGGACACGCCTACTGTCGGGAGGACGTGGACGCTCGCGAACTCTCGGGGAGGGGTCGAGAATGACCGATGGACGGCAGATTGGGTCGAAGGACTCCGACGGGCACTATTCCGAGTCCGACCTCGATCTGGACCTGCGGTGGTGGGCGGCTGCCAACTATCTGACGGTCGCGCAGATCTACCTGCAGGACAACACGCTTCTGCGTGAGCCGCTGCGCCCCGAGCACATCAAACCCCGGCTGCTCGGGCATTGGGGGACGAGTCCCGGTCTGTCGATGATCTACGCGCTGCTGAACCGTCTCGTCCGCCGGACCGACGCCGACTGTCTCTACGTGACGGGTCCCGGGCACGGTGGTCCCGCGCTCGTTGCCGCCACATACCTGGAGGGGACGTACTCGGAGGTGTATCCGGGCGTGTCCCGCGACGCCGCGGGTATCCACCGGCTCTGCCGGCAGTTCTCGACGCCGGGTGGCATCCCGAGTCACGTCAGCGTGCAGACACCGGGCAGCATCCACGAGGGCGGCGAGCTCGGGTACGCCCTCGCGCATGCCGCCGGGGCGGCGTTCGATCACCCGAATCTGTTGGTGGCGTGCGTAATCGGAGACGGCGAGGCCGAGACGGGACCCCTGTCCGGTTCGTGGAAGCTCCCCGCGTTCCTCAATCCGGAACGAGACGGAGCGGTGTTGCCGATCCTGCACGTCAACGGAGCGAAGATCGCCGGACCCACCGTCTACGGTCGCAGCAGCGACGCGGACATCGAGGCGTTCCTCGGCGGTCAGGGGTGGGCGCCGGTCGTCGTCTCCGGCGACGACCCGCGGCAGGTCTTCCCGGCGCTGCATCACGCCCTGACCGACGCGCACACCGCGATCTCCGACCTTCGGCGGGAGGCGCGGGCCGGCCGGCGGGGCGCCGCCAAGTGGCCCGCGATCGTCCTGCGGACCCCGAAGGGCTGGACCGGTCCGCGCACCGTCGACGGCGTGCTCGTCGAGGGCACGCACCGGGCCCATCAGGTTCCGCTGTCGGGGGTGCGGACCAACGAGGCGCATCTGCGTCAACTCGAGGAGTGGATGCGGTCGTACGGCCCGGGCGAACTGTTCGACTCGGCCGGCGCACTCGTCCCGGACCTCGAGCGGCTGGCGCCGCAGGGCGACAAGCGGATGGGTTCGTCGCCGTACGCGAACGGCGGCCGCCTGCGTGCGGATCTTCCCGTGCCGCCGCTGGAGAAGTACGCGCTCGCGATCGAGAAGCCCGGCACCACCCACCACGAGACCACCCGGGTGCTCGGGGAACTGCTCCGCGACCTGTACGCCGCCACCACCACGCCCGACGGCGGTGGCTACTTCCGGCTGTTCTGTCCGGACGAAACGTCCAGCAACCGGTTGGGCGCCGTGTTCGAGGTGACCGACCGCTGCTGGCAGCTGCCGGTCACCGACTACGACGACGGACTCTCGGCCCGCGGCCGGGTGATGGAAGTGCTCAGCGAGCACCTCTGCGAGGGATGGCTCGAGGGGTACCTGTTGTCGGGGCGGCACGGGCTGTTCGCCAGCTACGAGGCGTTCGCGATGGTGAGTGTGTCGATGCTCGTCCAGCACACGAAGTGGCTGCAGCACGCGGTGGATCTGCCGTGGCGGGCGCCGGTGGCGTCGCTGAACGTCCTGCTGACCAGCACCTGCTGGCGCAACGACCACAACGGGTTCTCTCATCAGGGGCCGGGCATGATCGATGCCGTCATCCCACTCGCGCCGGACGTCGTCCGGATCTGGCTTCCACCGGACTCGAACACCCTGCTGTCGATCGCCGACCACTGCCTCCGCAGCACCGACCACGTCAATCTCATCGTGGTCGACAAGCAGCCGCACCTGCAGTACCTGACCCTGGCGGAGGCACACGCGCACTGTGCGGCCGGGGCGTCGGTGTGGGAGTGGGCGGGGACGGAAGCCGCGGCGGGCGCCGACCCGGACGTCGTGCTCGCGGCCGCCGGGGACGTCCCGACCCAGGAAATCCTCGCCGCGGCGCAGTTGCTGCGCGAACACACCCCGGACCTGGTCACGCGGGTGGTCAACGTCGTCGACCTGATGGGGTTGCTCACACCCACCGAACATCCTCACGGATTCGAGGCACGCACGTTCCTGGACCTGTTCACGGCGGACAGGGATGTGGTGTTCGCGTTCCACGGATACTCGCGCGCCGTCCACGAGCTGATCCACGGACGTCCCGCCCCGGACCGGTTCCACGTTCGCGGCTTCAGCGAACAGGGCACCACGACCACACCGTTCGACATGGTCGTGCTCAACCGGATGAGCCGATATCACCTGGTCCTCGAGGCGCTGCGACGCACACGCAGAGAACCGTCCGGTGCCGGCGAACTGGCCGACTTCTGCCTCCGGCAACTCGAAAGGCACGGCGAATACGTCGTCGCGCACCTCGAGGACATGCCCGAGGTGCACGACTGGACGTGGTCGTGAGGCCGGAGGTCAGTTCATCGGGAGGGGAGCGGCACCCTTCGCGGTGAGCATGTTCGTCATCACCGTCGACTCGCTCTGCTGAGTGTCCACCATCGTCTGCGCGAGAGAGCGGACCGCGTCTTCCGACGCGTGCTGGGCCGCGTACTCCATCATCGGGAGTCCGCCCTGGTGGTGACGCAGCATCAGCTGGAGGTACAGGACGTCGACGGCCGGACCGGTGGCCTGACGCAACGCGGCCATGTCCTCCGAGGACGCCATGCCCGGCATCTTCGACATCGAACCCATGTGCCCGCTGTCGGCGGACCCGTGGTCGTGACCGTCGGAGTGCTCGGATTCCATCCAGCCCATGTAGCCGCCGGACGGCAGCGCCGGCTGATCCCACAGCGCGAGCCAGCCCTGCATCTGCCCGAGCTGATTCTGCTGTGTGGTGAGGATGTCGTACGCGAGGCCGCGCACCGCCGGGTCGGTAGCGCCCGCCAGCGCGATCGCCGACATCTCCACCGCCTGGCTGTGGTGCACGCTCATGTCCTGCGCGAAACCGACATCGACGGAACCGGCCTCGGGAACCGGCGCGCCGGAGTCCTCGAGCGGGAGCCGGGCGAGGAACCCAAGCGCGAATCCGAGGGCGATGGCACCGATCAACCCGATGACCAGGAGCGCTGTGCGCTGACTGGGCCGGGAGGGGGCTGGTTCGTCTGCGGGTTCGGCAGAACTAGCCATTGCCGCCCTCGGCCGGCGCCTGCTGCAGATCGGACGGCAGCTGCAGGTCGCTCGGGAGCTGCATGCCGCTGGGCAGCTGCGCTCCCGCACCACCGGATTCCGACTGGTCGGGGCTGATGCCGCCGCCGTCCATCGGGACCGCGTCCGCGCCGGGTGCGCTCGGGTCGAACGGCGGCGGGTTGTCGGGGTCGAAACCGGAGCCCGGGATGGACGAGCAGCTCGCGCCGACCTCCGGGTAGGTGTTCTTGTTGATCCGCAGCGCGGTGATGAACTGGTCGATGCGCTCGTCGTCGACGCTGTCCAGCTTCAGCTGGTGGCCCCACGACTGCAGCGAGACCGGGCTGTCGAGGCCCGGGTACGGCGACAGCAGCGTGTACGTCTCGCCGTCCACCTTGTTCTTCAGCGTCTCGACCTGGTCGGCGGACAGCTCGTCCGGGTTGTAGGCGATCCACACGGCGCCGTGCTCGAGCGAGTGGACGGCGTTCTCGGTGCGGATCGCGTTCGGGTAGACCGTGCCGGTGCACGTCGCCCAGATGGCGTCGTGCGGGCCGCCGAACGGAGGCGACTGGTCGTACGCGACGCGCTGCGTCGGCTGGATGTGGATGCCGGCCGGGTAGTCGACCTTGAGGACGCCGTCGATGTTGACCGACGGGTCGGGATTCTCGGCGCTCGGCGCGTACTTCGCGGCTTCTTCCTTGGCCTGGTACTTGGGGACCAGGTTGATCGCGAGGATCGCCACGAGTGCGAGAACGGCCGCTCCGGCGCCGATCGTCAGCCACGGAATGTTCCGCGGAGCGGATACGCCGCCCGAGACTTTCGCGCCGCCGCTCTTCTTCTTGGCGGCCTTGATGGCCTTCGCCGACTTCGCGCCCGAGTTCTTATCGGGACCGCGACTTTCCGAACCGCTTGGCATCGATTGTGATCTTTCGGTGTGTGGGTTACGGGCGCTCGACCCCCGGTAACCGGAAGCTGAGGGCCGGGACTCAGGGCGACACCACTGTACTTTCCCACCCTGAGCGCAACCTGGGAGAGTGGCCGCGGCCACGCTCGCCCGCGGTCGCCGGGCCCGCGGCGGGACTCGCGGCAAGGCGGATCACCGCTCGGGACGCGTTGGCCATAGGATAGATACCTGTGACTCCAGCTGACCTTGCCGAACTGCTCCGCGGAACCGCCGCGAAAGTGCTCGCCGAACGCGGACTCGACGTGTCCGTGCTTCCCGAAACTCTCACGGTCGAGCGTCCGCGCAATCCCGAGCACGGCGATTACGCCACCAACGTGGCGATGCAGGTGGCCAAGAAGGTCGGTACCAACCCGCGTGAGCTGGCCGGCTGGCTCGCCGAGGCGCTGACCGCGGCCGAGGGCATCGACAGCGCCGACATCGCGGGCCCGGGCTTCCTCAACATCCGCCTGGCCGCCGACGCGCAGGGCGCGATCGTCGCGAAGATTCTCGAAGAGGGTGCCGCCTTCGGGTCCGGCCACACGCTCGCCGGCAAGATGATCAACCTCGAGTTCGTTTCCGCCAACCCCACCGGGCCCATCCACCTCGGTGGAACGCGCTGGGCCGCGGTGGGCGACGCGCTGGGCCGGATCCTGTCCACCCAGGGCGCGGCGGTCACCCGCGAGTACTACTTCAATGACCACGGCGCCCAGATCGACCGGTTCTCCCGCTCGCTGATCGCGGCCGCCAAGGGCGAACCCGCCCCCGAGGACGGCTACGCGGGCGCCTACATCGCCGACATCGCCGCCCAGGTGCAACAGCAGCGTCCCGACGTGCTGGAACTGCCGACGGGCGAGCAGCAGGAAGTCTTCCGCGCCATCGGCGTCGACCTGATGTTCGCCCACATCAAGGGCACCCTGCACGAGTTCGGCGTGGACTTCGACGTCTACTTCCACGAGAACTCGTTGTTCGAGTCCGGTGCGGTGGAGAAGGCCGTCGAGACGCTCAAGGACTCCGGCAACCTCTTCCAGGAAGACGGCGCCTGGTGGCTCAAGAGCACCGACTTCGGCGACGACAAGGACCGCGTCGTCATCAAGAGCGACGGCAACGCGGCGTACATCGCCGGTGACATCGCCTACTTCCAGGACAAGCGCTCCCGCGGCTTCGACCTGTGCATCTACATGCTCGGTGCCGACCACCACGGGTACATCGGCCGGCTCAAGGCGGCCGCGGCCGCGTTCGGCGACGACCCGGACACCGTCGAGGTGCTGATCGGCCAGATGGTGAACCTCGTCCGCGACGGCGTGGCCGTGAAGATGAGCAAGCGCGCCGGGACGGTCATCACCCTCGACGACCTGGTCGAGGCGATCGGCGTCGACGCGTCGCGGTACGCGATGATCCGGTCGTCGGTGGATTCGAGCATCGACATCGACCTCGAACTGTGGACGAGCACCGGCAACGAGAACCCGGTGTACTACGTGCAATACGCGCACGCCCGCCTGTCGGCCATCGCCCGCAACGCCGCCGATCTCGGTATCGCCGTCACGGATCCCGACTTCTCGCTGCTCGTCTCGGAGCAGGAGGGCGATTTGATCCGCACCCTCGGCGAGTACCCGCGCGTCGTCACCAGTGCCGCGAATCTGCGTGAGCCGCACCGCATTGCGCGGTATCTCGAGGAGCTGGCCGGCGCCTACCACCGGTTCTACGGCGCCTGCCGGATCCTGCCTCAGGGTGACGAAGAGGTCGGCCCGCTGCACATCGCGCGACTGGCGCTCTGCGACGCGTCCCGTCAGGTCCTCTCCAACGGACTGGCCCTGCTCGGCGTCGGCGCTCCGGAGCAGATGTGAACGCGCACCCCGCAGGTCCCAAGCACGCCGAACAGCTGCACGCACCCGGTCTGCCCGAACGTCCCGCCGACGCGGCCGCGTTCGCCGCACTGTCTCCCGAGGTGTGGCCCCGCAACGCGCACCGCGCCGCGGACGGGGTCGTCAGCCTGGCAGGTATCCCGGTCACCGAACTGGCCGAGAAGTACGGCACCCCACTGTTCGTGGTCGACGAGGACGATTTCCGGTCCCGCTGCCGCGACATGTCCCGTGCGTTCGGGCCCACGGCCAAGGTGCACTACGCGTCCAAGGCGTTCCTGTGCGGCGAGATCGCCCGCTGGGTCGCCGACGAGGGCCTTTCCCTGGACGTCGCGTCGGGCGGCGAACTGGCGGTTGCCCTGCACGCCGGCTTCCCGGCCGAGCGAATTGCCATGCACGGCAACAACAAATCGGTCGCCGAGCTGAACGCCGCCGTATCGGCCGGGGTCGGGCACATCGTGCTCGACTCCGCGACGGAGATCGACCGCCTCGACAAGGTGGCCGCCGAAGCCGGTGTGGTGCAGGACGTTCTGATCCGCGTGACGGTCGGAGTCGAGGCGCACACCCACGAGTTCATCTCCACGGCCCACGAGGACCAGAAGTTCGGGTTCTCGCTCGCGGGCGGAAAGGCGATCGACGCGGTCCGCCGGGTCTTCGCCGCCGGCAATCTGCGGCTGGTGGGCCTCCACAGCCACATCGGCTCGCAGATCTTCGACGTCGACGGCTTCGAAGTGGCCGCGCACCGCGTGATCGGGCTCCTGCGGGACGTCGTCGCGGAGTTCGGTGTGGACAAGACCGCTCAGATCTCGATCATCGACCTCGGCGGCGGCATGGGAATCTCCTACGTCCCCACCGACGACCCGCCGCCGGTCGATCAGCTCGCCGCCAAACTCGGCGACATCGTGCGCAACGAGTCGGCGCTCGCCGGGCTGCCGGAGCCGACGCTGGCCGTCGAACCCGGACGCGCGATCGCCGGACCCGGCACGGTGACGCTGTACGAGGTCGGGACCATCAAGGACGTCACCGTGGGCAGCAACCTCACCCGCCGGTACGTCAGCGTCGACGGCGGAATGAGCGACAACATCCGTACCGCGCTGTATCAGGCGGAGTACGAGGCCAAACTGGTCTCGCGGGTCAGTGACGCGGCACCGGTGGTGTCCCGCGTCGTCGGTAAGCACTGCGAGTCCGGCGACGTCGTGATCCGCGACACCTGGATGCCCGAGGACATCGACGCCGGCGATTTGCTCGCCGTGGCGGCGACCGGTGCATACTGCTATTCGATGTCGAGCAGGTACAACCTGCTCGCCCGCCCTGCCGTGGTGGCGGTGCGCGACGGACAGTCGCGCGTGATCCTCCGGAGGGAAACCGTGGAAGACCTGCTGAGCTTGGAGGTACAGGAGTGACGAGCGAATCGGCGCATCGCGCTATCGGTGTGGCCGTCCTCGGCCTCGGCAACGTCGGGAGCGAGGTGGTGCGCATCCTGCGGGAGCACAGCGAAGACCTCGAGGCTCGCGTCGGTGCCCCGCTGGAACTGCGTGGAGTGGCCGTGCGCCGCCCCGGTAAGGACCGCGGAATTCCCGAGGAGTTGCAGACCACCGACGCGGAGTCACTCGTGGCCCGCGACGACGTCGACCTCGTCGTCGAGGTGATCGGGGGCATGGATCTGCCCCGCAAGCTGATCCTCTCGGCGCTGAACTCCGGCAAGTCCGTCGTCACCGCCAACAAGGCGCTGCTCGCCGATCACACCGGTGAACTGGCCGAGGCGGCGGAACTGCACAACGTCGACCTCTACTTCGAGGCCGCCGTGGCCGGCGCGATCCCCGTGATCCGCCCGCTCATCCAGTCCCTCGCGGGTGACCGGGTGAACAAGGTCGCCGGGATCGTGAACGGAACCACGAACTTCATCCTGTCGGCGATGGACGAGACCGGCGCGGACTACGCCGCGACCCTCGCCGAGGCCGGCCGCCTGGGATACGCCGAGGCCGACCCGACCGCCGACGTGGAGGGCTACGACGCCGCGGCCAAGGCGGCCATCCTCGCGTCGATCGCGTTCCATACCCGGGTCACCGCCGCCGACGTGTACCGCGAGGGGATCTCCAAGATCACCGCGGCCGACCTGACGTCGGCTCGCGCACTCGACTGCACGATCAAGCTGCTGTCCATCTGCGAGCGGATCACCACCCCCGAGGGCAAGGAGCGGATCTCCGCGCGGGTCTACCCGGCGCTCGTGCCGCTGGAACATCCGCTGGCCTCGGTCAACGGTGCGTTCAACGCCGTCGTCGTCGAGGCGGAGAACGCCGGGCGCCTCATGTTCTACGGTCAGGGCGCAGGCGGCGCCCCCACCGCGTCGGCCGTGATGGGCGACCTGGTGATGGCCGCGCGCAACAAGGTGAACGGTGGCCGCGGACCCCGCGAGTCCAAGTACGCCAAGCTGAAGATCGCGCCGATCGGGGACATCCCCACGCGCTACTACGTCAACATGCAGGTGACGGACAAGGCCGGGGTCCTGTCGGCGGTGGCTGCCGAATTCTCGCAGCACGGCGTCAGCATCTCCACCGTGCGGCAGGAAGGCGCCGGCGACGGTGCCCGCCTCGTCGTCGTGACCCACGTCGCGACGGATTCTGCTCTGTCGGAAACCGTTGAAGCACTGAGCAAACTCGAATTCGTCACCGCTGTGACCAGCGTGCTGCGACTGGAAGGCACCGAACAATGACCGGCACCCGTAACCCCGTTCACACCCCCTGGCCGGGGCTGATCGAGGCTTACCGCGACCGCCTCGCGATCGGACCGAACTGGAAGACGATCACCCTGCGCGAGGGCGGCACCCCGCTGCTGCCTGCCGGGCACCTCTCGGAGCTCACCGGTTGCGACGTCTACCTGAAGGTCGAGGGGCTCAACCCGACCGGTTCGTTCAAGGACCGCGGCATGACGATGGCCGTCACCGACGCGCTGGCCCGCGGTCAGCAGGCCGTCCTGTGCGCGTCCACCGGTAATACGTCCGCTTCCGCCGCCGCGTACGCCGCCAAGGCGAAGATGACCTGCGCCGTGCTGGTGCCGCAGGGCAAGATCGCGATGGGCAAGCTCGCGCAGGCCGTCATGCACGGCGCGCGGATCATCCAGGTGCAGGGCAACTTCGACGACTGTCTCGAACTGGCCCGCAAGACCACCGCGGAGTTCCCCACGATCGGGCTCGTGAACTCGGTCAACCCGGTCCGCATCGAGGGCCAGAAGACCGCGGCATTCGAGATCTGCGACGCGCTGGGCAAGGCCCCCGACGTGCACGCGCTCCCGGTCGGCAACGCAGGCAACATCACCGCGTACTGGCGTGGGTATTCCGAGTACTACGCGGACGGACTCACCAGCGTGAAGCCCCGCATGCTCGGCGTCCAGGCCGCCGGCGCCGCACCGCTCGTCCTCGGCGCACCGGTGAAGCACCCCGAGACGATCGCGACCGCGATCCGCATCGGCTCGCCCGCGTCCTGGAACGGTGCGGTCAACGCCAAGGAAGAGTCGCACGGCGCCTTCCGGGCCGCGACCGACGACGAGATCCTCGAGGCGTACCGGCTGATCGCCAGGACCGAAGGGGTGTTCGTCGAGCCCGCCTCGGCCGCGAGCGTCGCGGGTCTGCTCGCCGCCCGCAAGGAGGGCTGGCTGGACTCGGGGCTGACCGTCGTCTGCACGGTCACCGGTAACGGCCTCAAGGACCCCGACACGGCGTTGGCGGGTATGCCTGAGGTTCAACCGATCCCGGTCGATCCTGTCGCTGTCGCGTCGGCCCTCGAGCTGGCGTAGTGGTGGCGCCCACGCCCACCACGCCGCAGGACCACACCGCTGCCATGACACAGACCCTCCCCACGGGCCTCACCGTGACCGCCCGCGTGCCTGCGTCGAGCGCCAACCTCGGCCCGGGCTTCGACACGCTGGGCATCGCGCTCGGGCTGTACGACGAGATCACCGTGACGACCACGGCTTCGGGGCTGAACATCCGGGTCGAGGGCGAGGGTGCCGACGACGTGCCGTGGGGTCCGTCGCATCTCGTGGTCCGGGCAATCGAACGCGGCCTGGAATCGGCGGGCGTGTGGGCCGACGGCCTGGACGTGGTGTGCCGCAACGCGATACCCCATTCGCGGGGCCTGGGTTCGTCGGCCTCCGCCGTCGTCGGGGGGCTGGCGGCCGCCAACGGACTGGCGATCAAGCTCGACCCCGAACTCGGGCTGTCGCTCGATCAGCTCGTCCAGCTGTCGTCCGAATTCGAAGGGCACCCCGACAACGCGTCGGCGAGCGTACTCGGCGGCGCCGTGGTGTCGTGGAGCTGCGCGGGCGAGCAGACCGACGGAGCGCCCGCGGCCACCGACATCTACTCGGCCGTCGCGCTGAAGGTCCATCCCGCGATCCGCGTCGTCGCTCTGGTGCCGGGCGAGCGCTCGTCGACCGCCCACACGCGGGGTCTGTTGCCCGAGACGGTTCCCCACCGGGACGCGGCATTCAACGTCAGCCGCGGGGCCCTCGCTGTGGTGGCGCTCACAGAGCGTCCCGACCTCCTGATGGCGGCCACCGAGGATCGACTGCATCAGACACAGCGCGCTCCGGCCCTTCCACTCACGACGCGATGGATCGCCGTCCTCCGGAAGGCGGGTATCGCCGCCACCGTCTCGGGAGCCGGACCGACCGTACTCGCATTGACCACGGAGCCTTTCCCCGTGGATCTTCGAGCACAGGCCGAGGCCGAGGGGTTGCAGGTTCTCGAACTGGACGTGGCGGACGGCGTCCGGACCAGCTGACACGCCGTAGGGGCGTCTCCTTGCCCCTACGGTCGTTCACAGCTATCCTGGGCAATGTCCGTACATCGTGCGCATCAGACGCCGGTGCTTCACCAGGGCAATTACTCCAGGTCAATCGGGGTTGACGGCTCCTGGCACGATCCTCCGCACTATCTGTCGTGTAGGGATTGCGAGTACGCGCCTGTTTCAAAGGTGATGTGATGGCGGGCAAGCCGGCAGTTCTTCACATGCAACTACGTACGGCACATCCGAATTCGGTATTCGAAACCGAATTACGGGACGAACCCTCGACTCTGCGCAGCGCGAGTGAGGGAAGGAAAGGACCTCTGTGACCGATACGGACCTCATCGCCGCTCCTGTGCGCGCCTCCTCGGTGGATACCGTTGGCGCGCAGGCAGGCGACTCTTCACAGGCGTCATCGACCGCACCCGGCACCGGTGCAGTGACGGCCTCCACCAAGCGCGCCGAGGCGCGCCGAGGTGCCGGGCTGTCCGGAATGGTGCTCACCGAGCTCCGCACTCTCGCAGGTGAGCTGGGCATCAAGGGCATCTCGGGGATGCGCAAGGGCGACCTCATCGCCGCGATCAAGGAGCGTCAGGGCGGCTCTTCCGCCCCGGCCGCTGCCGCGACCGAAGCCGCTCCCCGGACCCGGACGACGCGCGCGAAGCGCGAACAGTCCGCTCAGACCGAACTCGAGGTGACTCCCCAGACGGAGACCACCGAGAAGGCCGCCGAGCCCAAGACCGCCGAACCCGCGACGGGCGACGGCGCAGCCGCCGACACCGACACCGCCGAAGGCGGCCGCCGCGGGCGTCAGCGCCGCGGATCCGCGCGCCGGGCAGGCGCACCCGAGCAGGGTGACCAGGGCAGCAACGCTCAGGACACCGCCGCGGCGAATGCCACCGACACGCAGCAGGCCGAGCGCAAGCAGGCCGACGACCGTCAGGATTCCGCCGAGAAGCCGGCCAAACAGGACGGCTCCGGCGAACAGGGCGGCGACCGCAACCGACGTGAGCGGGGCGGCGACCGTGCCGACACTCGTGGTGACCGTGGCGACACCCGTGGCGACCGCGGCGAACGCGGTGACCGGGGCGATCGCGACAACCGTGGCGACCGCAGCCAGGGCAACAACGGCCCGCGCAACAACGACAACCGCCCGGGCGACGACGAGGAAGGCGGTCGCGGACGCCGCGGACGTCGCTTCCGCGAACGTCGTCGTGGACGCGACCGCGGCGAAGGCGGTGGCGGTGACGTCCGCGAGACCGAGATCCGCGAGGACGACGTCCTGCAGCCGGTCGCCGGCATCCTGGACGTCCTCGACAACTACGCGTTCGTGCGGACCTCCGGTTACCTGGCCGGACCGAACGACGTCTACGTGTCGATGAACCTGATCCGCAAGAACGGTCTCCGTCGCGGCGACGCCATCACCGGCGCCGTCCGGATCGGACGCGAGGGCGAACAGGGCAACCAGCGCCAGAAGTTCAACCCGCTGGTCCGCATCGACACCGTCAACGGTGGCGACGTGGAAGCGGCCAAGAAGCGCCCCGAGTTCGGCAAGCTCACCCCGCTGTACCCGAATCAGCGGCTGCGTCTGGAGACGACGCCGAACATCTTGACGACCCGTGTCATCGACCTGGTGATGCCGATCGGCAAGGGACAGCGTGCGCTGATCGTGAGCCCGCCGAAGGCCGGTAAGACCAGCGTTCTGCAGGCCATCGCGAACGCCATCGCGACCAACAACCCCGAGTGCTACCTCATGGTCGTGCTGGTCGACGAGCGTCCCGAAGAGGTCACCGACATGCAGCGTTCGGTGAAGGGCGAGGTCATCTCCTCGACCTTCGACCGCCCGCCGGGAGACCACACCTCGGTCGCCGAGCTGGCCATCGAGCGTGCGAAGCGTCTGGTGGAGGCGGGCAAGGACGTCGTCGTCCTCCTCGACTCGATCACCCGCCTCGGCCGTGCGTACAACAACTCGTCGCCGGCCTCGGGACGCATCCTCTCCGGTGGTGTCGACTCGACCGCGCTCTACCCGCCGAAGCGTTTCCTCGGTGCTGCGCGCAACATCGAGAACGGCGGTTCGCTCACGATCATCGCGACGGCCATGGTCGAGACCGGTTCCACCGGCGACACCGTGATCTTCGAGGAGTTCAAGGGCACCGGTAACGCCGAGCTGAAGCTCGACCGCAAGATCGCGGAACGTCGTGTGTTCCCGGCCGTGGACGTGAACCCCTCGGGTACGCGTAAGGATGAGCTGCTGCTCAGTCCGGATGAGGCCGCGGTGCTGCACAAGCTCCGGCGTGTGCTCTCGGGTCTCGACTCGCACCAGGCCATCGATCTGCTGATCGACCGCCTCAAGAAGAGCAAGAGCAACATCGAGTTCCTCATGCAGGTCTCGAAGACTGCCCCGGGCGCGATCGACGACTGATCTCGACTCGAAGCGGGGCCCGGCGACTTTCGGTCGCCGGGCCCCGCTGTTTTCCACCTCGATAACCACTGTGGAACAAAACGCGGACCACCCGCGTTGACCACACCGCAAGCACAAATGCCGATTGGGATCGCGAACCTGCGATCTGGCATACTGAGCGGCTGAGTCCGGTTCCGGTTCACGTCTTCGAACGGCGAAGGCGACCCGGCGACCATTGAAAGGGACACCATGAAGTCAGGCATTCACCCCAATTACGTGGCCACCACCGTGGTCTGTGGTTGCGGGAACACCTTCGAGACCCACAGCACCAAGGAGACCGGGCGTATCAACGTCGAGGTCTGCTCGCAGTGCCACCCGTTCTACACCGGCAAGCAGAAGATCCTCGACACCGGTGGACGCGTCGCCCGGTTCGAGGCTCGCTACGGCAAGCGCGCCGGCAAGGGCGCAGCCAAGGAATCTGCAGAGTCCTAGCTGTTCCGCCGACGCCCGTCCTGCGATAATTGCAGGCCGGGCGTCGGCTTTTTTGTGCCGAATTCCCGAAAGAACGCAGAGTGGAGCGAATCATGGCAGGGACCACCCAGCCTTCGGCCATCGACGACATCCTGGCCGAACATTCCGGCCTGGAGCAGCAGTTGGCGGACCCGGCCCTGCACAACGACCCTTCTGCGGCCCGCAAGGCGGGCAAGCGTTTCGCCGAGCTCGCGCCGATCATGGCGACGTACACCAGGCTCAAGTCGGCGCAGGACGATCTGGATGCCGCGCGCGAGCTCGCCGCCGACGACTCCAGCTTCGCCGCCGAGGTGCCCGAACTCGAGGCGCAGGTCCTGGAGCTCGACAAGGCCCTCACCGACCTTCTGGCCCCCCGCGACCCGCACGACGGTGACGACGTGGTGCTCGAGGTGAAGTCGGGGGAGGGCGGCGAGGAATCCGCGCTGTTCGCCTCCGATCTGGCCCGGATGTACGTCCGGTACGCGGAGCGTCACGGCTGGCGTGTCGAGATCCTCGACGCGACCGTGTCCGACCTCGGCGGATACAAGGACGCGACACTGTCGATCAAGTCGAAGGGCGATGTGCGTGACGGGGTCTGGGCGCGACTGAAGTTCGAGGGCGGTGTTCACCGCGTGCAGCGCGTGCCCGTCACGGAATCGCAGGGACGCGTCCACACGTCCGCCGCCGGTATCCTCATCTACCCGGAACCGGATGAGGTCGAGGAGGTGCAGATCGACGAAACCGATCTGCGCATCGACGTCTACCGCTCCTCGGGCAAGGGTGGTCAGGGTGTCAACACCACCGACTCCGCGGTCCGTATCACGCACCTGCCCACCGGAATCGTCGTGACCTGCCAGAACGAGCGCTCACAGCTGCAGAACAAGGCGCGTGCCATGCAGGTGCTCGCCGCGCGGCTGCAGGCCGCGGCCGAGGAGGCCGCGGATGCGGAGGCGTCGGCGGGCCGGCAGAGCCAGGTGCGCACCGTCGACCGTTCCGAGCGCATCCGCACCTACAACTTCCCGGAGAACCGCATCACCGATCACCGGATCGGCTTCAAGTCCCACAACCTGGATGCGGTCCTGGACGGCGAACTCGACGCGCTGCTGGACGCCCTGGGCAAGTCGGACCGCGAGGCGAGGCTCGCCGCGGAGTAACCGCGAAGCGGGACCGCGCCACCGGACGGCGGGCCGCGTGGCAGTCTGTACCTGTGAGTCGCCTTCCTCTTCGCCTGGCCCTGATCGACGCAACCGCGCAACTCGACGAGGCCGGGGTGCGTAGTTCCCGTGCCGATGCCGAACTGCTCGCGGCCCACCTGCTGGGGGTGGAGCGGACCCGGCTCGGCCTCGTCCCTCTGGTCGACGAGTCGGTGATCGACGCCTACAAGAAGATGGTCGACCAGCGCGCCAAGCGGATTCCGTTGCAGTACATCCTCGGTACTGCCGCGATGGGAGACATCGACATCGAGGTCGGCCCCGGGGTCTTCGTGCCGCGTCCCGAGACGGAACTGCTGCTCGGATGGGCGCTCGCGTTCCTCGGAAGCTGCGATCAGCATCCGCCGGTGGTGCTCGACCTGTGCACCGGGTCGGGCGCGCTCGCGCTCGCGATCGCCAACGCCCGCCCCGACGCCGTCGTGCACGCCGTCGAACTCGAACCGCACGCGCTCGCGTGGGCCCGGCGCAACGCCGACGCCCGCGAACAGGCAGGTGACGCACCGATCCGGCTGTACCAGGGCGACGTGACCGACCGGATGTTGCTGGCCGGGCTCGAAGGCGGCGTCGACCTGATAGTGGCGAATCCGCCGTACATCCCGGAGGGCGTCGAGCTCGAACCCGAGGTGGCCGACCACGATCCGCACAGTGCGCTGTTCGCCGGACCGGACGGTCTGTCCGTCATCAAGCCGATGATCTCGAACGTCGCGCGCTGGCTGCGGATCGGGGGAGGGGTCGGCATCGAGCACGACGACTCCAACGGGTCCGACGTGGCGGCATTGTTCGCGTCCCGCCGGGTATTCGGCGAGGTCGCGGAGCACCCGGACCTCGCCGGGAAGCCGCGCTTCGTGGTCGCCCGGCGCGTCGCCACGGATATCGAGGCGCAGCGTGCAGGGGCCGTCGCCGAGGGTGAAAGAATGGGCGGGTGAGTACCGTTTACGACTGTGGCCTTCCCGATTCACGCGCTGCCGGAATGAGTGCGGCCAAGAATGCGCTGAAGGCCGGGCGGCTCATCGTGCTCCCCACCGACACGTTGTACGGAATCGGCGCGGACGCGTTCGACAGCGAGGCCGTCGCCGCCCTCCTGCGGGCCAAGGGTCGCGGACGCGACATGCCGGTTCCCGTGCTCGTCGGCTCGTGGAACACGATCGACGGCCTGGTGTACAGCGTGCGCCCGCAGACACGCGACCTCATCCGGGCGTTCTGGCCCGGCGGGCTGAGTCTCGTTGTGGAACAAGCGCCTTCGCTGGCGTGGGACCTCGGCGACACCCGGGGCACGGTGATGCTGCGCATGCCGCTGCACCCCGTCGCCCTCGAACTGTTGCGTGAAGTCGGACCGCTCGCGGTGTCGAGCGCGAACGTCTCCGGACGGCCGCCTGCGACGACGGTCGAGGACGCGCGCGAGCAACTCGGCGGCTCGGCGAGCGTGTACCTCGACGGCGGGCGGGCGGAGCAGGGGCAGGCATCGACGATCGTCGACCTCACCGGCGCCTCCCCCCGCATCCTGCGTGAAGGCGCCGTTCCCACCGGCGATGTCGCCGACGTGCTCGGAGTGACGGCGGAGAGCCTGTCCGCCCAGTGAGTGCTGCCGAATCGGCCGGCGTGGCGCTGGCCCAAGCAGGCGGGGGCGCGGGTGTCCCACTGCGTGAACTTCTCCTCGTCCTCTTCACCGCTGCCGTGGTCACCTACCTGGCCACCGGGGCCGTGCGGCTGTTCGCACTCCGGTTCGGGGCGGTAGCGATACCCCGGGACCGCGACGTTCACGTCACCCCGACACCCCGCCTCGGCGGGGTCGGCATGTATCTCGGCATGCTCGTCGCGCTGTTGTTCGCTCAGCAGCTACCCGCACTCACCAGGGGATTCGAGTTCACCTCCGACATTCCGGCAGCCCTGGTCTCGGGGTTCGTGATTGTGCTGGTGGGGGTGGTCGACGACCGGTGGGGCCTTGACGCGCTCACCAAGTTCGTCGGCCAGGTCACCGCGGCGGGAATCCTCGTCGTGATGGGGGTGAGCTGGTTCATCATCTATATGCCGTTCGGGGACGGCAGCACCGTCATCCTCGACCAGCTCCAGGCCGGTCTCGTCACCGTGGGTGTCGCGGTCGTGATGGTAAACGCCATGAACTTCGTCGACGGCCTCGACGGCCTCGCGGCGGGGCTCGGCCTGATCTCCTCGCTCGCGATCTGTGTGTTCTCGGTGGGGCTTCTGCACGATCAGGGCGGCGACGTCAGCGCGTATCCGCCCGCGCTGATCGCCGCCGCGCTGGCAGGTGCGTGTCTCGGATTCCTTCCGCACAACTTCCAGCCCGCCAAGATCTTCATGGGAGACTCCGGATCCATGCTGATCGGCCTGATGCTCGCGGCCATCTCCACCAGCGCGTCCGGTCGCATCCCGCTGACCGCCTACGGCACCCGTGACCTGCTCGGTCTTCTCTCTCCGCTGCTCCTCGTCGGTGCCGTCATGTTCATCCCGATCCTCGACCTGCTGCTCGCCGTCGTCCGGCGGACCCGTGCGGGAGTGAGCCCGTTCAGCCCCGACAAGATGCACCTGCACCACCGCCTCCTGCAGATCGGGCACTCGCACCGTCGCGTCGTGCTGCTCATCTACTTGTGGGTCGGTGTCCTGGCGTTCGGCGCGGTCGGATCGGCCCTGTTCGACCGTCGTGTCGTCGTCCTCCTGGTTGCGGGAGGCCTCGTCTTCGCGCTGGTGGTCACGGCCGTCCCGTCGATTCGGGGACAGCAGCACGACCGTCGCGGCTGACCGGAGGGTTGCGGCGGACCGGCGAGGATCCACTACCCTTGGCGACCGTGACGTTCACCCCCGCCTCCGCCCCTGATCACACCTCGTCGTTGCGGGCTGCAGTCCGCTACGGAGTTCTCGGTCTGATCGTGCTGGCAGTGGTCGGCTCGATCATCGCGTTTCTCGTCGCGGGTAAGCCCGGTCTGTACGGCGCGCTACTCGGTGCGGCGGTCGGGGGAGGGTTCATCCTGTGCACCGCGCTGGGTGTGCTGTTCACCGCGAAACTTCCGGCCTTGACTGCGGGAGCGGTACTGCTCGGTACGTGGTTGTTGAAGATGATCCTGGCGATCACGGTCCTGGCGATCCTCAAACCGCTCGACTTCTACGACAAGACGGCATTGGTGCTGGTCATGGTGCTGTCGCTGGTGATCGTGCTGGGAGCGGAAACGTTCGGAGTCCTGGGAACCAAGGCGCCGTACGTCGAACCCACGCCGTCGGACGACGCCGGATCGTCCGAATCGGACGATAAGTAGTACTACGAGATGTAGTAAAATTGAATCGACCCGGACCCCGTCTACACAACGTCGTAGTTGACTTGCTAAGGTCTGGGTCAAGCGAGAGCAATGAGAGTGCGAGTAAGTTACTCGCCGGTATTGCATGCTTGTAGGTGGCCGCACTTTCAGGGCCGCCGAGTCGACGAGAGTCGCCGACACCGACAGACGCTGGACTCGAACAGTCCGCAGCAGCTGACGAATACGCGAGTCGAGCTTGTCGACTTGTTTGATCGTCAATGTCCGATCGAACCGCAGTCAACGAAGGCTGCGGACCGACTACGGGAGAGAACGCTGAGCGTCATCAACGTGGCCGCGGAAGAATTCCACGCGCCTTCCCTGAACGACTTCTTCCCGCCCGCGGTCCTGTTCGAAGGGACTCCGTTCGAACTCGACCGCCTGATGCTGGTTCGCATCCTGCTGTCCGGACTGATGATGCTCTTCTTCGTCATCGCGCTGCGCAGCCCGAAGATCATTCCTCGCGGTGTCCAGAACATCGGTGAGATCGCGCTCGACTTCGTCCGGATCAACATCGCGGAAGAAATTCTCGGCAAGGAGCAGGGCAAGCGCTTCCTGCCGGTCATCACCACCATCTTCTTCCTGGTGCTCGCCAGCAACCTCGGCAGCATCATCCCCTTCATCAACATCTCGCCGAACGCGCGTATCGGCATGCCGCTCGTGCTCGCCGCCCTCGCGTACATCGTGTTCAACTACGTCGGCATCAAGAAGTACGGCTTCTTCAAGTACGTGAAGAGCAGCATCGTGGTCCCCGGTGTTCCGCTTCCGCTGCACTTCCTGCTCGTGCCGATCGAGTTCATCTCGACGTTCGTCCTCCGGCCGTTCACGCTCATGGTTCGTCTCATGGCCAACATGCTGGCCGGCCACATCCTGCTGGTGCTGTTCTTCAGTGCCACCCAGTACTTCTTCTTCATCTCCGGTGGCTTCCAGGCCGTGTTCGGTGTGGCCTCGCTTGCCGCCGGCATTGCATTCACCTTCTTCGAACTGCTGGTGATCTTCCTGCAGGCCTACGTCTTCGCGCTGCTCACGTCGGTGTACATCGATCTGGCGCTGCACGCGGATTCGCACTAGCACCACAAATTTCACGACCAGCTCCACCAAGAACTGAGCCTCCCGCCGAATCCGGCGGAGGTCAACAGAAAGGGAACGGAACACCATGAGCCTCGCCTACCTCGCTCAGGAAGCTGTCCAGGAAACCCGCTCGACGGGCTTCGGAGCCATCGGCTACGGTCTCGCCGCGATCGGCCCCGGCATCGGCGTGGGCATCGTTGTCGGTAAGGCAATCGAGGGAATGGTTCGCCAGCCCGAGATGGCCGGACAGGTTCGTACCACGATGTTCCTCGGTATCGCCTTCACCGAAGCCCTCGCGCTGATCGGCCTCGTCGCCGGCTTCATTTTCTAAGACCGTCACATGGCAGCCAACATCGCATTGCTCGCGGCAGAGGAAGAGAGCCACAACCCTCTCCTCCCCGCGACGTATGACATCGTTTGGTCGATCGTCTGCCTGGTCATCGTTGGTTTCGTCTTCTGGAAGTACGTCCTTCCGATGTTCCAGAAGGTCCTTGCCGAGCGAACCGAGCAGATCGACGGCGGCATCAAGCGGGCCGAAGAGGCCCAGGCCGAAGCGAAGGCGGCGCTCGAGCAGTACCGCGCTCAGCTCGCCGAAGCTCGCACCGAGGCCGCGCAGATCCGTGAGGACGCGCGCACCCAGGGGCAGCAGATCATCGCCGAAATGAAGGCACAGGCTCAGGAAGAAAGCGACCGCATCGTGGCCGCCGGCAACAACCAGCTGGTTGCGCAGCGTCAGCAGATCGTCACCGAACTGCGCGGCGATCTCGGCCGCACCGCGGTCGACCTCGCTGAGAAGCTCATCGGTGAGTCCCTCGCCGACGACGTCAAGCGGGCCGGCACGGTCGATCGATTCCTGAACGAGCTCGACTCCATCGGCGCAAATTCCGCAGCAGGGAAGTGAGCACCATGTACGCAGCGAGCCGTGAGGCCTTGACGCAGACCCGTGCTGCGTTGTCTTCGGCCTTGGGATCCGTCTCTGCCGGAGCAGCCACAGCGGCCGCGGCCCAGATCGGGGCGGAACTGTTCTCGGTCGTCGAGATCCTGGACGAACAGCGCACTCTCCGGAGTGCCCTGTCGGACACCTCGACGCCCGGGAGCGCTCGCGAAGGTCTGGCCGAACAGGTGTTCGGCGGCAAGGTCTCCGCCGAGACCCTCACCGTCCTGAAGGCGGCGGTGGGCCAGGACTGGTCCACCACCTCCGACCTGCGCAACTCGCTGGTGCTCCTCGGTCGGGAATCGCTCCTGAAGGCAGCGGCCGATCAGGGACAGCTCGACGCCGTCGAGGACGAACTATTCCGCCTCGGCCGCATCGTTGCCGGTGACCCGAAGCTCGAGCAGGCACTGTCCGACCGTTCCGTGCCGGCGAAGAGAAAGCGTGAACTGCTCTCCAAGCTGCTGTACGGCAAGGTCACCGCTGTCGCCGAGGCGCTGGCGACCCAGGCAGTGGGCCGGTTGAAGAACTCCGCACCCGCGGACGCCTTCGACGAACTGTCGAATCTGGCAGCAGCACAGCGGGAAGCAGTTGTCGCCAAGGTGCGCAGCGCTGCTCCGCTGTCCAGTGAGCAGTCGGATCGGCTGACCGCCACCCTCACCCGTACCTACGGGAAGCCGGTGACGGTTCACGTGGAGGTCGATCCTGAACTCCTCAGCGGCTTGGTCGTCCGGGTGGGCGACGAGGTGATCGACGGCAGCGGAGCGGGACGTCTCGCAGCGTTGCGGAAGTCCCTCAAGTAGTCCGCAACCGAACCCCATACCCCAGATCTTTTCGAAGACCAGACACCGAGAGCAGGAAAAACATGGCGGAGCTGACGATCTCCTCCGACGAGATCCGTAGTGCGATCGAGAACTACACCGCGAGCTACTCCCCGGAGGCCTCCCGCGAAGAGGTCGGCCTTGTGACCGACACCGGCGACGGCATCGCGCACGTCAGTGGCCTGCCTTCGGCGATGGCCAACGAACTGCTGGAGTTCCCCGGCGGAGTTCTGGGCGTCGCGCTCAACCTGGATGCCACCGAGATCGGTGCCGTCATCCTGGGCGACTACGAGAACATCCAGGAAGGCCAGGAAGTCAAGCGGACCGGCGACGTGCTGTCGGTACCCGTCGGCGACGCGTTCCTCGGCCGTGTCATCAACCCGCTCGGCCAGCCGATCGACGGCCTGGGCGAGATCGAGAGCAGCGAGACCCGCGCCCTCGAGCTGCAGGCTGCCTCGGTGCTCGAGCGTCAGCCCGTCGAGGAGCCGCTGCAGACCGGCATCAAGGCCATCGACGCGATGACCCCGATCGGCCGCGGACAGCGTCAGCTCATCATCGGCGACCGTAAGACGGGCAAGACCGCGGTCTGCATCGACGCAATCCTGAACCAGAAGGCCAACTGGGAGACCGGCGACGAGAAGCAGCAGGTGCGCTGCATCTACGTCGCGATCGGCCAGAAGGGCTCCACCATCGCGGGCGTCAAGGCTGCCCTCGAGGAGCAGGGCGCGATGGAGTACACCACCATCGTCGCCGCCCCGGCCTCCGACTCCGCCGGCTTCAAGTGGCTCGCGCCCTACACCGGCTCCGCCATCGGCCAGCACTGGATGTACCAGGGCAAGCACGTCCTGGTCGTGTTCGACGACCTGACCAAGCAGGCCGAGGCGTACCGCGCCATCTCGCTGCTGCTGCGTCGCCCGCCGGGACGTGAGGCATACCCCGGTGACGTCTTCTACCTGCACTCCCGCCTGCTGGAGCGTTCGGCCAAGCTGTCCGACGCCCTGGGTGGAGGCTCGCTGACCGCGCTGCCGATCATCGAGACCAAGGCCAACGACGTCTCGGCCTACATCCCGACCAACGTCATCTCCATCACCGACGGTCAGGTGTTCCTCGAGTCGGACCTGTTCAACAAGGGTGTCCGCCCCGCCATCAACGTCGGTATCTCGGTGTCCCGCGTCGGTGGCGCCGCGCAGACCAAGGGCATGAAGAAGGTCTCCGGTTCGCTGCGTCTGGAGCTGGCACAGTTCCGTGAGCTCGAAGCGTTCTCCGCCTTTGCCTCCGACCTGGACGCCGCCTCGAAGGCTCAGCTCGAGCGTGGTGCCCGTCTGGTGGAGCTGCTCAAGCAGGATCAGTACAGCCCGATCCCCGTCGAGGACCAGATCGTCTCGATCTACCTCGCCGGTGAAGGTGTCTTCGACAGCGTGCCCGTCGGGGACGTCCGCCGCTTCGAGGCCGAACTCCTCGACGAGCTGCACCGCAGTGCCTCCGGCGTGTACGAGAGCATCAAGGGTGGCAAGGCGCTCGACGCCGACAACGCCAAGGCGCTGCTCGAGGCCACCGAGAAGTTCAAGGAAACCTTCCTCGCGTCCGACGGAAGCCGGGTCGTGAACGAGGCCGAGGCCGAGGCTCTCGACGCCGGCGAGGTCGGCCACGAGCAGATCAACGTCAAGCGCACCACCGTCAGCAAGTGAGCGGCCAGCCCATGATGCTGCGAAACATGAAGGGAGAGTGATCGATCGATGGCAAGCATTCTCGAACTGAGGTCTCGCATCAAGTCGGTCAACTCGACCAAGAAGATCACCAAGGCCCAGGAGCTGATCGCGACCTCGCGCATCACGAAGGCTCAGGCCCGTGTCGCTGCGGCAAAGCCGTACGCCGAGGAGATCACGAAGGTTCTGTCGGAGCTGGCCAGCGCATCCGCTTCGCTGGACCACCCGTTGCTCAACGAGCGCACCGAGCCCAAGCGTGCTGCGGTCCTGGTCGTCACCAGTGACCGCGGTATGTGCGGTGGATACAACTCCAACGTCCTCAAGGAGGCCGAGGAGCTGTTCCAGCTGCTGCGCAGCGAGGGCAAGGACCCGGTCATCTACGTGCTCGGATCCAAGGGTCTGGGGTACTACACGTTCCGCGGGCGCAACTTGGGAGGTGCATGGACCGGGTTCTCCCAGGATCCGGGCTACTCCGACGCCGCCAAGGCCAGCCGGCACCTGGTCGACCTGTTCATGGCCGGATCCGGTTCGGAGGTTCCCGCGCCGAACGGCGAGGGAACCATCGAAGGCGTCGACGAGCTGCACATCGTCTACACCCGTTTCGTGTCGATGCTGAACCAGTCCCCCGAGGTGCGCCGGATGGCTCCCCTCGAGGTGATGGTCTCCGAGGAGCACGTCGAACTCGGTGAAGACATACTGTCGAACGGTCACGGATCCAGCAACACGGAACCGGTCGCCGGATACAACTTCGAGCCGGAACCCGACAAGTTGCTCGGTGCCCTGCTGCCGAAGTACATCAGCACCCGCATCTACTCCTCGCTGCTGGATGCTGCGGCGTCGGAGTCGGCTGCCCGTCGTACGGCCATGAAGGCCGCGACGGACAACGCAAACGAACTGGTGAACACGTTGAGCCGTCAGGCAAACCAGGCTCGCCAGGCCCAGATCACCCAGGAAATCAGCGAGATCGTCGGCGGCGCGAATGCGCTAGCCTCGAGCGCAGGAAGTGACTAAGCAATGACCGCAGCAGTAACCGAAAACAACGGGGCAGGCTCGGATTCGTCCATCGCCGGCCGCGTCGTGCGGGTCATCGGTCCCGTCGTGGACGTTGAATTCCCGCGTGGCGCTATTCCTGAACTGTTCAACGCCCTGCACGCCGAGATCACGCTTCCCTCGGTCGCCAAGACGCTGACCCTCGAGGTTGCACAGCACCTCGGCGACAACCTGGTGCGCACCGTCTCGATGCAGCCCACCGACGGCTTGATCCGCGGTACCTCGGTGTCCGACACGGGCAAGCCGATCTCGGTTCCCGTCGGTGACGTCGTCAAGGGCCACGTGTTCAACGCACTGGGCGACTGCCTCGACGCTCCCGGCACGGGTCGCGACGGCGAGCAGTGGGGCATCCACCGCAAGCCACCGGCCTTCGACCAGCTCGAGGGCAAGACGGAGATCCTCGAGACCGGCATCAAGGTCATCGACCTCCTCACCCCGTACGTCAAGGGTGGAAAGATCGGTCTGTTCGGTGGTGCCGGTGTCGGCAAGACCGTTCTGATCCAGGAAATGATCACCCGTATCGCCCGCGAGTTCTCCGGAACCTCGGTGTTCGCAGGCGTCGGTGAGCGCACCCGTGAGGGCACCGACCTTCACCTCGAGATGGAAGAGATGGGCGTCCTCCAGGACACCGCCCTTGTCTTCGGCCAGATGGACGAGCCGCCGGGAACGCGTATGCGCGTCGCCCTGTCCGCGCTGACCATGGCGGAGTACTTCCGCGATGTCCAGGGCCAGGACGTTCTGCTGTTCATCGACAACATCTTCCGTTTCACCCAGGCCGGTTCCGAGGTGTCGACCCTGCTCGGTCGTATGCCTTCGGCCGTGGGTTACCAGCCGACCCTGGCTGACGAGATGGGCGAGCTGCAGGAGCGCATCACCTCGACGCGAGGCCGCTCAATCACCTCGCTGCAGGCGATCTACGTGCCCGCCGACGACTACACCGACCCGGCGCCGGCCACGACGTTCGCGCACCTCGATGCCACCACCGAGCTGTCGCGTCCGATCTCGCAGATGGGTATCTACCCCGCCGTGGACCCGTTGACCTCTACTTCCCGCATCCTGGAGCCCGGCATCGTCGGTGAAGAGCATTTCCGGGTTGCCAACGAGGTCAAGCGCATCCTGCAGAAGTACAAGGAACTGCAGGACATCATCGCCATCCTCGGTATGGACGAGCTGCAGGAAGAGGACAAGGTCCTCGTCGGCCGCGCCCGTCGTCTGCAGAAGTTCCTCGGACAGAACTTCATCGTTGCCGAGAAGTTCACCGGTCAGCCCGGTTCCGTGGTGCCGCTCCGCGACACCATCGAGGCGTTCGACCGGATCTGCAAGGGCGAGTTCGATCACCTGCCCGAGCAGGCGTTCAACAGCTGCGGTGGACTCGACGACGTCGAGGCTGCAGCCAAGAAGATCTCCGGGAAGTAGTCGACGATGGCTGAGATGACCGTGGAACTCGTCGCCGTGGAGCGACGGTTGTGGTCTGGTTCGGCGACTCTCGTCAGCGCACAGACGACCGAGGGCGAGATCGGTGTCATGCCTGGGCATGAGCCGGTTCTCGGACAGCTGGTCGAGGCCGGAGTGGTTGCGATCACGACGGCCGACGGTGAGCGTATCGTCGCTGCTGTGCACGGCGGGTTCCTGTCCGTGACCGCGAAGACAGTCACGATCCTCGCCGAGTCAGCCGACTTGGCCGAGGACATCGATGTGGAAGCGGCCAAGGCCGTGCTCGCAGAGAGTGGAGACGATCTCGAGGCGATTGCTGTCGCCAAGGGTCGGATCCGCGCTGTAGAGCGCGCGTAGGCTGCACGAGAAAGACCGCGACGGAGCCGACGAACAGTGACAATCGGAATGACGGTGTTGATCATTCTGGTTGTGCTGCTCGCGGCCTTCGTCGCGGTCTTTCTGTATCGGCTGGCAGTACTGCGCCGCGGTGGCACCGCGGCGATCCTCCGGGTGACGCCTGCCCCAGGGGACACCGGGTGGCGCCACGGCGTCATCCGCTACGGCGAGGGTTTCCTCGTCTTCTTCAAACTGTCGAGTTTGCGTCCCGGCCCTGATTCGCGCATTGACCGCCAGGGCATCGAAGTCGCAGGTCGTCGCAGCCCGGAGGGCTCCGAATTCGACATCATGTCCGAGGAAATCATCATCCTGTCGGTCAAGGACCGCGATAGCTCGTACGAGATCGCATTGGACGGGGGAGCGATGACCGCGTTCCTGTCCTGGGTCGAATCACGACCGTCCGGCCGATCGGTTCGCGGTCGCCGACTCTGATCAGGCCTTTCCGGCTCCGGGCTTCCAGAGCACGTCGCCCTCGGGGTTTGCGAGCCTGCTGACGATGAACAGCAGATCCGACAGCCGGTTGAGGTATTTCGCCGGAAGTGCGTTGGTGGTGTCCGGGTTCGCGTCGACGGCCGCCCATGCGGACCGCTCGGCCCGCCGGGTCACGGTCCGGGCCACGTGCAGCAGAGCTCCCAGTGCCGTTCCGCCGGGGAGAATGAAGGAGTTCAGCGGCTCCAGGCGTTCGTTCAGTTCGTCGCACCAGCCCTCGAGACGGTCGATGTACTCGTCGGAGATGCGAAGCGGCGGGTACTTGGGTTCTGTCTCCACCGGGGTGGAGAGGTCGGCGCCGGCGTCGAACAGATCGTTCTGGATTTGCCGCAGGATCGACCGGATCTCCTCGGGCGGGTCGCCCAATGCCACCGCGACCCCGATCGAGGCGTTCGCCTCGTCGCAGTCGGCATAGGCGATCAGCCGCGGATCGTTCTTCGAGACACGGGAGAAATCGCTGAGTCCGGTGGTCCCGTCGTCGCCGGTCCGGGTGTAGATCTTGGTGAGGTGTACGGCCATAGCGTTACGGTACCGGCCTCCAGGGTTGGTATCCCTAGCTCTAGGCTGTGTTCTGTGAGTGAACGCTTCCTTGTCACCGGCGGTAACCGCCTCGTAGGTGAAGTGTCTGTCGGGGGCGCGAAGAACAGCGTTCTCAAGCTGATGGCGGCAGCGCTGTTGGCTGAGGGCACCACAACTGTCACCAACTGCCCGGACATCCTGGATGTCCCCTTGATGGCCGACGTGCTGCGCGGCCTCGGCTGCGAGGTGGACCTCGACGACTCCGTCGTCCGGATCACCACACCCGCGGAGCCTAAACACCACGCCGATTTCGCGGCGGTACGTCAGTTCCGCGCGTCGGTGTGTGTGCTCGGACCGCTGGTCGCGCGGTGCCGTCGCGCGGTCGTCGCGCTACCCGGTGGCGATGCCATCGGGTCGCGGCCCCTCGACATGCACCAGTCGGGGCTGCGGTTGCTGGGCGCGCACAGCACGATCGAGCACGGCTGCGTGGTTGCGCAGGCAGACGACCTGCACGGTGCGAACATCCGGCTCGCGTTCCCGTCGGTGGGGGCGACCGAGAACATCCTGATGGCCGCCGTACTCGCCAAGGGCGAGACGGTGATCGACAACGCGGCCCGCGAACCCGAGATCGTCGACCTGTGCAACATGCTGATCCAGATGGGCGCGAAGATCCGGGGGGCCGGCACCTCCACACTGACCATCCAGGGTGTCCCCAAACTCGAGCCCACCACGCACCGGGTCATCGGCGATCGGATCGTCGCAGCGACGTGGGGGATCGCCGCGTCGATGACCCGTGGCGACGTGCGCGTTCGCGGAGTCAACCCGAAGCATCTCGGCCTGGTGCTCGACAAGCTGCGCGTGGCCGGAGCCGAAGTCACAGCGGAGGCCGACGGATTCCGGGTGGTCCAGGAAGCGCGGCCCACGGCCGTCAATTTCGCGACCCTGCCCTATCCGGGTTTCCCCACCGACCTACAGCCGATGGCCATCGGTCTGGCCGCAGTCGCGGAGGGAACGTCGATGATCACGGAAAACGTCTTCGAGGCGCGGTTCCGTTTCGTCGAGGAGATGATCCGGTTGGGTGCCGATGCGCGGACTGACGGTCATCACGCTGTGATCCGGGGAATCGCGCAGCTGTCGAGTGCTCCGGTGTGGTCCTCGGACATCCGGGCCGGCGCAGGTCTGGTGCTGGCGGGACTCGTCGCCGACGGGATGACCGAAGTGCACGATGTCTTCCACATCGACCGGGGCTACCCCCGTTTCGTCGAGATCCTGCAGGAACTCGGTGGCCGGATCGAAAGGGTGGACGCAGATCCCGCTTCTCAGCGGTGAGTCCGGCGTCACAGCGGCCGAATTGAGTGGTAAGGCGCCGGATCGGTTCCGGCGCACCGGCTCTGACCAGCGGAATCCACATCGACGAACGCCGTGACCTGGCGATTTGGCAAGCAGTTTCCCTTCGCGTAACTTATTCCAGGTCAGAGCGACACGGACACCGACCCCGGCCGGAAGGCGGGGGACACGAGGTTGGACGAAGGCGCCTGGT
>NZ_JBHXWI010000074.1:0-38117 GCF_042671975.1 Rhodococcus sp. NPDC127593
GGACGGGTCTCGAAGACGCTGAGGATCCCGTACTCCTGCGCCGACATCTCCAGGTCCTCCAGCGCTGCGTCCAGCAGCGCGCGGAAGCGCTGATTCGCGAGCCGGAACAGGTAGCCGAGATTCGCATCCGGTCGCGGCAGCTCCGCCGAGGCGGTTGTCAGCTTCTCTGACATCATGTCGCCACCGTACCACGCGTGTCAGCACATCTGACACCCAGAATTGGCGGATGCTTCCCCACCCAGACCTCGAGCCTGTCGGGCGACGCATGCTGGTGGCCTGGGATTATGCCGAGGGCGTCGGCCGCTAGGGCCGTGTCACCGCGTACCGAGTCAGGTCGTAGTGACAGGGTCCGCCTCAGTCCCCAGATTTCGCACCAGCCACCGACCGTCGACGAAATGCATGAGGACCGGGAATACCGGCCGAGCCTCGTTCGGCTGCCACACGCCGCCCTCCGGCGTCGAGGTGTCATGCACGTAGAGCACCTCGACGCCGGGGGCGACCATCCGTGTGCCGGTACCGATCCCCCACGTCGCCGGATCCGGCAGCAACGCCCGAAACGACCGCACATGCACACGCTCGAAATGCACCCACAGCGGATGCTCCGGCACCGGTTGTGCGAGAGCCGCTGCGACCGCCTCACCATCCCAACCGTCAACAGTCATCTGATAGTGGTTGTCCTGCACCCACCGCCATGCGAGCACCGCCCGGAAGTCCGGATCCACGTTCGGCCACACCGACAGCAGATCCCCGTCCACGCACACCGGCATCAAGAATGCCCACGCCGCACTCACCAGCTTCGTACGCCCGACGAACCACAACAATTCCGCCGGATCCATCGCACGAAGCTCCATGTAGGCCTCCCGCATCTCGGGAGGCACGGCGTTGATCTGCTCCGCGGTCAACTCCGGAAGGGTGGACGCCGCCGGCGCCTCGTCCGCGACGAACAACACTCGGACAGCGTCGACAAAACGCGGCGTCAGTCGCTCCAGTGACTGAAGTAACTCCCCGACCGTGCGGGGCGGGAGCATGTTCTTCGCGACCATCACATTCATGCACTCGAACACCGCTTCCGGGTCGAGATCAAGCTGATCACAAAGGAATTCGTCGGGATGGATCGCTTCGACGTCGAACGGGTCGAGGGCCGCCGGCGGGAAATCCGCCAGGTTGGCGGTTACGATCACACCCGCACCGGAGCGCACCGCCGCAGCCAGGACGTGCCGGTCCTTCGGATCGTTGATCATCGCGGGAATCAGCTCCCGGCATCCGCGCGACTCCTCCTCCGCGAACGGAAACGCCCTGCGCATCTGCTGCACCCGCCGCGCCGCCTGCTCCGGCGACTTACCGAACCTCTCCCCGGACAGATTCCGCTCGACCTCATCGAGCAGATCCAGCGTCCACACCGGCCGGAACAACTCGGCATCGGCCAGCGTCAACAGCAGATTGTTCAAGCTCTGAGGAAGCATGACGCACGTGTCGAGGACTACCCGAAAGGTCGTCATTGGTTGCCCTGCCCACCGGATCAGCGGGTCGTCACGAAGCCGTCAGCGGCGTCGCCCGGGCCCGGGGTTTCTTCGTGCGCCATCTCCTCGAACACCTGGCCGCGTCGCGCGCGCTCACGCTGCTGGAATTCGAGCACGTCCGTCAACTCCACCCGCCGATGCCGGCCTGGCGAGGTGTAGGGAATCTTCCCCGCCTCCAGCAACCGCACCAACGTCGGCCGGGTAATACCCAGCAGCTCCGCGGCCTCCTGCGTCGTCAACACGGTGCGATGTGGCTCCACCGAAACCGCCTGCCCCCGATCCAGCGCCGTCACCGCGTCGACGAGCAACCCCCGAACACTGTCCGGCAACGGCACCGACCCTTCCGGGGTCGAGATCGACACCGCCTCAGAACCGGCGAGAACAGCCTTCAGCGCGGAGAAAAGGTCCCGGTCGTCGGTGCCCGGTGGCAGCACCGTGTGGTTCACCTCAGCGCCCATAACCCACCATAAAACGAAAAAAACGAACACGCAATGCGGCGGGGGCCGCGGAGACGGATCCTCCGACAAGGCGGAATCAGCGCCAGCGCCAGACCCAGTTCCATCACCTTGACCGGTGGTGTGGCGTCGCCGACGCCGCACACCGCTGCCATGACCTTGACCAAGCAGGATTCCCCTCGGGGGTTGGGGTTCGGAATCTTCCCGGTCCCTCCGCCGCCGCTTCATTGCACCTTGACCAGACATGGATAGGAGAGTCCGCGATTCCCGCAAACCGTGGTGGAAAAGCTAGCCGACGGCTAAGCACGTGCGTCGAATATCTGCGCCTCACAACTTATTTCAATCGTCTATTCCCGGGGGGATGTTCGAGGGCTTCGCGGTGATCTCGAGCGCTTCGTTCGCGGCACGACAGGAGCGGTTGCGGGAGGCATTGGTCGGACGGCGACCGGTTTCGAAGCCGAATCCGATCACCGACGCAACCGGCACGGATGAAGATCCGAGCTGAGCCCATGGCCGGTTACGTTCGAGGGCCTCGATGCTTCAGTTACGCAATGCGACAACGTCTTCGTCGAGAAATCCCTTCAATCCGCCACTGAAGACATCGTTGTCGTCGCCGGCGACCATATGGCCGGCCCCGGTGACATCGATCTGTTTGGCGGTCGGGATCAGCTCCAGCAGTTCCTTGGCGCCTTCTTCGCTGACCACATGGGATTGCTTGCCACGAACGAGCATCGTGGGAACAGTGATTGTGGCTGCGGCGTCCCGAGCGCGTTCGTATCGCACGATCGACTCCGCTTGGCGGGTGGGTTCGTCGCCGTGGCGAAGGAACTCCGGATCCCAATGCCAGAACCAGCGGCCATCACGCAGGCGGAGGTTCTTGTGCAACCCCTGCGGGTTGGGCTTGCGGACGCGGTTCGGGGTATACGCCGCGATCGCCGCTGCAGCGTCGTCGAGACTCTCGAAACCATCGAGACCACTGCGCATGAACGCCATGATCTCCGCGGTGCCGGCGGTTTCGACCTTCGGTGCGATATCGACCAAGACCAGACCGCGAGCGAGCTCGGGATTCTCCCCTTGCCCGATCAACGACGTCATACCGCCCATCGAGGCACCGACGAGTACCGGCTTCTCCCCCAGTTCGCCGATGATCGATGTCAAGTCGGCGACCAGCGCATCGATGCCGTAGTCCCCGTCCGGTGCCCACTGGCTGTCTCCATGTCCGCGTGCGTCCACAGCGATGGCGGACCAGCCGTCCGACGCGAGGCTGCGTCCGGTATTTCGCCAGGAATGCCGGGTCTGCCCGCCGCCGTGCAGCAACAGGACCAGGCCTTTTCTGTCGACGCCCGATCCGCCGGCACCCTGGGACGGCGGATCCCACCGGTCGGCGGCAAGTGTGACACCGGCACCGCGGAATTCGGACTGTCTGCCTACGGGATCCATGAAGTTCCTCACCAACATCGTCGAGTCGAGCATTCTCCATCATGTTGCACTACTAGGTGAACAATGATTCACTCCCGTACCCGTTGCGCCTTTCCCGCGCGGTGACCGCAGCTCTCCCAGCGGGCATGCCGTGGGCGCAGATCGCCGCACAGTTCGGCGTACCACCCGAATTTTCAGAGCCGCAGTTGGCGACCTGGCGACCTCGGGTAGCGACCGACGGATCCCCGGACCACACTCAGCGCTACGCGGCGCCTCCCGATCCCCGAGCCCGTACAGGCCCGCCGCGGTGCGGAGAGGAGCCGAGTCGGGCACCTGCCGATCCGGCCGCTGCCACGCCGAGCTGCGCGCGGGCACCAAAACAGGCACCCCACCCCGCCGGATGGCCGGTCCGGATACGTGCGTAAACACGAACTATGGAAGAACCCGATCAGTTCTTCACACGCTTGAGGCAGCCATGCTCGAAAACCCCGCCCCACCGCCGCGGACGTCACCGGCAACCTTTACCCCATCCGCTGCAGAAACCAGCGACCCGTGTCGGGGTCACCCCGAGCGCAGCCGATTCGGCAACCGTGCGGCCCGTCGGCGGCGTGCCCGGACTGGCGCCCTCACAGGCTCTCCTGAGCTCGACTGGTTGCGGCAGTCCCTGCGTGCCTGCGATCTTCTCGCCAGCGTCCAATCCATCAGCCCCTCGGACCGGGCGCTCGTTGCTTTCGCCATCGAGTGGGCTCCCTACGGCGGCGCCGACGCCGAGGAACTGTTCATCAAATTCGGCGTACAACGGAACAGGTTCCTACATCTGCTCCAAGCCGCGATGACCCCGAGACGATCAGACCTCGGGCACCTACGCAACCTCAAGACCACTCTCTTCAACGACCTCCTCCGCGCATGGAACGAAACGCCGACGCACAGCAGGAAGTAGTGCCGCAAGATTTCGTCACGCGGGTACCCGAGGGCAGCACAAAACCTTGCGCGAAGATCACCTGGTCAGACGGTCGGTGACGTACTCGTTGTCGGCCAGGCGTAAACGAGGACGAGCTGCCGCTAGCCCTGCCGCGGCTCCCGAACCCGGATGGTTGGGATCCGCCGTCGCACCGGTTAGGGCGATCTGCAACTTGTGTCGGGGTGCAGATCGGCACCGGTGTGGTCGTGCGGCCACAGCACCCCAAGACCCCGGGTGCATGTCCTGCCACCGGACCCTCTAACCTGGCGGATCCGAACACGCAGAGCATGAGGTAGAACAGTCATGGCCACCGACTACGACGCACCGAGAGTCACCGAATCCGACGAGTCGACGGACACGTCCCTCGAACAGCTGACAGCCAGCAGGAAAGAATCCCAGTCACCCGTCTTGGACGTCGAGGACACCGACACCGCCGAGTCCTTCGAGCTACCCGGCGCCGACCTGTCCGGCGAAGAATTCACCGTGCGCGTCATCCCGAAACAGTCGGACGAGTTCACCTGCACCAGTTGCTTCCTGGTCCATCACCGTAGTCGCCTCGCCGATGGTGAGCAGCTGATCTGCCGGGACTGCGCCTGAGAAAATCGATACCTCCGGGTGCCTCGGTCTGGGCATCCGAGGCGCCGGAGTTCGGGAGGATCCTTCGCGGCCGTGATCAGGCGATCGACCATTGTCACCTGGTGCCAGCACTCGGCTACCCCCTCCGGAGGTCGCCGGACCGGCCTCGAGTCGGTCGGTCAAGCACCGGATCGACCACGCCGGCCCAAGTCCGGATTCGGGATCCCGGTTGTTGTTCCCGGCCGGGGCGAGCCGGCACCGCCTGCCACCACTCGTCCAGCGCGGCCCACACCGGAAAAAACATACGTGACGTGGATCACATGGCTGCGATACGGGCGGCCGCCGGATCTACCATTTTCCTCGCACCGGAACCCACAAAGCGCAGGTCGACGATACAATATTGCGCCAGCCAAACCCCTACTGGCTAGCAGGGATTGGCGCATACCGTTCCGCCGAAGTCCTCGGATCCAGACGAGAATTTCACACGCTGCCAACACCCGAGGAGACATCGGCGAGGTCAACCAACCAGGTACACCGACGCGGAACCGCACCGCCCGACTCGAGCGCGCGCCCCTTCCCGGGACGCACCTCGCACGACGAGCGCGGTCAGCGTTCGCGCGGCGGGTACCTGTTGCACGTTCCGGCGAGGCCCGGCCGGAGCGGACTACACTCCGACCGGGCCGCTTCGGCTCACCTAGGCTTCACAGCAACCCCGGCCGATCTCACGACCGCGTATGCCACTGCAGCCGAACGGTTTTCAGACTCCATTGATACTCCAGGACCGGCTCGACGTCGACAGCTCAGCCCGTCCCGCACCGACAGCCGCAACACCAGGATCCTCGCGGTCCCGGAACACGCCATCCTCACCCGACACAGATCAGTACGCCCACGATCACTACCGCGACCAGCGACGCGCCGCCGCAGATCAGCCACGCCTGCGTTGCGAGCTGCCGCCACTGATCGCACCGACCAACCACCTCGGCGACCGCGACCGATCGCCCCAGGTCCGCATCAGATGCTCGCGATCCCGACAGGCGGCGGGCCTTCGCATCCGCTCGTGCCGCCACACCGAACGAGACGGGGACCACCACCAGCGCAACTACCAGCAGGCCAACCATGACGCCCATACCCGTCCCAAACATTGCCGTTCCTTCCACACCACTAGGGCGCCCGTCACCGGTGCCGCGCATTAGTCACCGGCCACAGAGACACACGGGCACAACCAATCCCCCTGTCAGCTCTATCGCCGAACTGCCACCTGGTGTTTCACTCCGCGACCACAGGCACCAGCGGAGGACCCCACGTCGTCGCGGGCCTACACGCCGGGCATCGGGAACTTCCACACCGCCACCACAACCACGCCCATGACCAATCCGGCGTACAAAACAGTGCCAACCACGCTGACCCGCAACGCATTCAGCAGATTGGTGCCCAGGTTCTCGGTGATCCGTGCCATGACAACTCTTCTCTCACGTGCAGATATTCTCGACTGCCACGTCGATGACGTCGCACCAGCTACATTGGACCGACTTCGACACCTGCACATTGGCCGAAATACCTACACCCATACCCGCATTTGGGTCTGGAGGTTTGGGTCTCGACTCAGGGTTGCAACCGAACATCCCGAGCGCCAGGTTTCTCCCACAGATTTAGCTGTGTTCTACGTCACACAGCCGGTGCCTGAACCATGACACCCCGACATTTCGCCGCACCGGCAAGATCATGCGGGGGTTGCCAGGCGGCCGAGCCCGGGAACCGACCGGGCCATTGGTCGTCCGCGACAACGGCAGGTGAGCAGCTCGCCGCAAAATTCTCGTCTGCGCGGACAGCTCCAAATGCCTTCCGGACATGCTGTGGCACAGTAGAATCGGCTGAAAATGCACCACCTTCACTTGAATCGCTCGTTATCGAAGTCGGCCGCCAGTGCTGTGCTGTGCCCTGCCGAAGCAGAACACACCGGTTCCGGCACCACCACACCTGTCGCAGGCTCGCGCCGATCACCGGCTCGACGGCGCCCATCGGATCGTGAATGCACCGCAGAACGCTTCGAAATCGCACTTACTGGTCGGTAATTCAGAGGTGTAGGAAATTGTGCAATGGCATGGATCACACTCCCTGGACTTCCAGGCTCCGTCTCACGAAGATCACTAATGCGCCGCTCGTAACTACGTGCGGGTTGTCCGTGTAGCGCCCCTGCCAGCTGATACCGATCGTTGGCGGGGGCTGCGCTTGGCTGCTCCACAAGATATCCGGCGTCGCCACGCTCCCGGACACCCCCATTGACGCCGCGACTCCTGGCCAACGTTCTCGGCCACCGAACGAGTCACCCTCGCCCCCAACCGTGTCCTGCTCATTCCTGCCCGCTACCGCCGCGCGTCGACGCCGGACTCTTCGCCGCTCGGGCCAGAGAGCAGACCCATCGGTACACCCGGATATCGGTAGACCGATACGCACGATCACGACGAACTCCTCTGTCCCGCCAGAAACGGTCGTCCGCGTTCGGGACGCCACGCGCAGCGCCGACCCTGGACCGATCGCACCCGAGCCGCCGCAGGCACTGTCGTCGCCCACACGGTCGGCAACAGCTACCGGTATCCGGCATTCCAATTCGACGACGTCACCGCCTCGGTCCGCGAGGCCGTCGCCGACCCGTTGGGTGTGGCCTGTGCACAGCAATCACCGCGCCGCACACGCCCGGACCGACCCGGCGGCGGTGGCGGAGCCAGTCGTCAGCAAGTCCGACAAAGGCGGAGACACCGGCGACCCGAATCGCGAAGTGCGGGCCGTCGGCAAGTTGCTTTGCCGTGCTGTCGAATCGATTCCAGAGTTCCTTCACGGCAACTTCCAGACGAGCTGTTCGGGTCGCATTATTCTGGGCTATGGCCAGCCCGAGCAGTGTCGGCCGAGGCGATTGCGGCCGCGACGACAGCGCCCACTGAATGCGGAATTTCCGCGCCCGAGAGCGTACTTCCGTCAAAGTCGACAGGCCTGAACTGAAGCTACTGCCGTTGTCGACAAACACTTTTGATCAGTTTTCTGTGGATTTCAGTTAGCGTACTTACGTGACCTGTCGATTCGATCATTTACAGCACTGAAAAGTACTCGTGAACATCACATTACGTCTACCTGGCGTCTGTTTGGCATTTCCGGTAGTAGCGCAAGCGGCCTTCGGTGCTCCGCGCCCACGCCCTGCGCCAGGCGGCCCAATTCTCTTAACCTGGATCCGTGGAGACTACGCCGGCCGTAACGGGGTGCGAATGACGAAAGCGCCTCCCGTAGTGAGACAATCAAGATTCTCACATCACGATTGTCCACATACGGAAAGGCACTTTCAGTGCAATCATCGCACACGTTCACGGCGGGGTCCGCGGTGTTCGACGAATATAATCTCGTGTCCGCGGCCGGGCTGGTCCCGGTCCTCGAACTGGGTGAACAGACCGGCCTGTCGGAGCTGATCGACACCCATGTCGACCTCACCTCCACGCGGGTGGCCTCGGGTGCGGTGAACCCGGTGGGGAAACTGACCTCGATCATCGGCGGGATGCTCACCGGAGCCGACAGCATCGACGACGTGGACACGATCCGCGCCGGCGGCACCCCGATTCTCTTCGAACAGGTGTACGCCCCGTCGAGGTTGGGGATCTTCCTGCGCGAGTTCACGTTCGGGCACAGCCTGCAGCTCGGGGCGGTGCTACGCCGACACCTGATCGCCCTCGCCGCCCGCACCCCGCTGCTGCCCGGCATCGAGGACCGAGCCTTCCTCGAC
The DNA here is from genome assembly GCF_042671975.1 of Rhodococcus sp. NPDC127593. Classification (NCBI taxonomy): domain Bacteria; kingdom Bacillati; phylum Actinomycetota; class Actinomycetes; order Mycobacteriales; family Nocardiaceae; genus Rhodococcus; species Rhodococcus sp. NPDC127593. The sequence goes on from NZ_JBHXWI010000074.1 coordinate 8,698, forward strand.
ATCGACTCACTGCTGCGGCCGGTGTACGGGCACCAGAAACAAGGAGCGTCCTACGGGCACGCCAAGATCGCCGGCCGCTCCCTGCTCCGCAAGGGCCTGAACCCGCTGGTCACGACCCTGTCCACGGCGCAGGCGGCGCCGGTGGTCGCGGAGATGCGGCTGCGGGCCGGCAAGACCGGCTCGGGACGCGGCGCCGCCTCCCAGCTGCGGTCGGCGATCAGCACCGCCCGCGCCTGCGGCGCGAACGGCAAGATCATGGCCCGCGGCGATTCGGCGTTCGGCAACAAGGCCGTCATCGGCGCCGCGGTCGCCGCGGGTATCGAGTTCTCCCTGGTGATGACGCGTAATCCGCGCATCACTCGGGCGATCGCCAGCATCGACGACAGCGACTGGATGCCGGTGCACTATCGAAGGTGCGGTGACCGACCCCGACACCGGGGAGCTGATCTCCGACGCCGAGGTCGCCGAGGTCGAGTACACCGCGTTCTCTGGACGCCACAAGGTCACCGCCCGCCTGATCGTGCGCCGGGTCAAGGACGCGAACTACCCGGATGCGTTGTTCCCGGTCTGGCGGTATCACCCGTTCTTCACCAATTCCGACCTGCCGACCGCCGACGCCGACATCACCCACCGCAAACACGCGATCGTGGAAACGGTGTTCGCGGACCTCATCGACGGACCACTCGCCCACATCCCGTCGGGGCGTTTCGGCGCGAACAGCGCCTGGACGCTCTGCGCGGCGATCACCCACAACCTGCTGCGCGCCGCCGGAACCCTCGCCGGCGGCCGCCACGCCGTCGCCCGCGGCGCCACACTGCGCCGGCACCTGGTCAACGTCCCCGCCCGATTCGCCCGGCCAGCACGCAAACCCGTCCTCCACCTACCCGCGCACTGGCCGCGACAAGCCGACTGGACAACCCTCTGGGACAACATCATCGACTACGAACCGCCACAAGCTGCCTGACCCGACAACCCGGCCACACCGGCCCCGACCCAGGAATACCCAACGTGGATGAGCTGACAACCGGTCAGCAGATCAACCACGCCCCAACAGCGTCACCCGTCGCCATCACCAAAGAATCGACCCTAAAATCACCGAGATCACCGATCCACGGATTGAGGCTTAAAGCATCGGCTGGCGGGTCAGTGTGCCGCCGTCGACAGTGATGGTTTGCCCCGTGATGTAGCTGGCATCATCGGAGACAAGGAAGGCCACCACTGATGCGATCTCCTCCGGCGTACCGAGTCGGCGCATCGGTACGTACCGTGCGATGACCTCATCGGACAGGTCGGCGACCAACGGATCGACCATCGGTGTTCGTATGCAGCCGGGCGCAACGCAGTTGACCCTGATGTTTTCATCGGCCCACTCAATGGCGCTGGTCTGCGTGAGCGATATCAGTCCGGCTTTCGAGGCGTTGTAGGCCGCGAAGTTGGCTTCGGCCGCCAGTCCGTTGACCGAGGCGATATTGACGATCGATCCGCCGCCGGTGGACCGCATGGAACGCGCCGCCGCGGCAGAGGTGAGTGCCGCACCGCGCAGGTTGTTGTGCAAAGTGGCGTCCCATCTCTCGGCCGTCATGTCGACCATGGCGATCGACTCATAGATGCCGGCATTATTGACGAGATAATCGACCCCGCCGAATAGATCGAGGCACCGACCGACAATGCTGCTACCCACGTCCGGATCCGCTAGATCGGCAGCCATTCCGGCAACTTGACCGCTGTGCTGGTTCAGCTCCGCAGCCACCGCATCGACCTGGGCTGTATTGCGCGAGCAGATCAGCACACGGTAGCCCCGCCGTGCAAATAGCTCTGCGCAGGCGTAACCGATCCCCTTGGTGCCTCCGGTGATAACAGCGCGGCGGTCCACACCGGTTTCCGAGTTGTTCACAGTTACTTCCCTTTCCTCGCTTGGATGAATTTGGCGACGGTCGGCGCGGACCACATCTTGCTTTCCGTACCCGCGGTCAGACTCGAAATACGCTGCGACCGAACGCTAATCACTGCATGATCGGCTTTCCCAGCTACGGCTAGCTGTTCAGTTCCACCGCTGCGAGGATCGCAGTTCGCCGTGTCGGTAGCTGACCGCGCCGTGCTTGCGTGTGTGGCCCGGGGTGCGGCCCGATCAGTCGTCGTGGTCGGTGAATGCCCGTCTCGGCCCCACGCTCGATGCCTGTTCCTGTCGAGCGTTGGACAGTCGGTGAGCGTTGTTGACTACCCCGTCGTGGACGGTGGTAGCACCCGTGGTCGCGCGCATCTCGAGCTCGAGCGCGAGCACATCGGCACCCTGGGGCATCGCAGGAGCGGGAAGCCGCCAGACCAGTGGAAGCTTGTCCTGGACGACGCGTCGATAGGCATAGAGCGCAACCGACACCAGCAGGATGCTCACTGCGATCACAGAATCCCGGGAGCCGCCGTAACCCAGTAGGGAGGGATTCAGAACACCGACGACGGTGATGAAGACGTTGAACACCACCAGAACTGCCACGACAGGAATCCAGCCATTGCTCCGCCGAATTGGCCGAGGCCAGTTCGGCCGGTCCTTGCGCAGCAGCAGGAACGCCGACAGGCCCAGGATGATCGACAGGAGGTAACCGAGGTTGCTTGCCAGCAAGATACTCACCGGATGGCCCACCAAGACCATGACGGTCGCGTTGAGGAGCACGTCCAAGGTCAGCGACCGGCCGGGCACACCCCAGCGGTTGACCCAGTCGAGTTGCTTGATGGTCATGCCTTCCTGCGCAAGCCCAAAAAGGGCGCGACCCCCGTCGGCGGTCGTGGAAATCATCCCGACCAGCAACGAAAATGCGATCACGAGGGTTCCGATCCACGACGCACCGCCGAAGGCTTGGCCGAATGCCACGGCGACATAGGTCACCGGGTTGTCTCGGATCGTTCCTTCACCAAGACCACCCGACAGAGCGGTCGGCACGACGACGAACAGTACGATCATGAACAGCGAAATTCGCGACATGGCCTTGGAAGTGTCGCGGGCGGTGTCCTTGTACTCGGGAGCGAACGAAGCAACGATCTCCCCCGCATAGACTGCCCACGCGGTCACGTAGAACACGACTACGACTGTTCGCCAGTCTCCCGTGACCGACCACGACAAATTACTCGTCGACCACTGGATCGACGGGCTGACCAGGCACGCCACCGACACGACGGTGAGACCCACGATCACGAGCAGGCCGAGCACCTTGTTGACCGCGGCACCGAACTTCAAGCCGAAGTAGTTGAACGCCCAGGCGAACAGCATGGCACCGAGGGCGAAGAGGTGCTCGAGCCCGAGGTGGTTGCCGAAGATGTCGAAGGCGAGAGTGTTGTCCTGGAACCAGGTCGCCTCGATCAACTCTCCGAAGACGACCGCCGCCATGGAGATAGTCAGAGACCAACCGAGCCAGTAGCCGAACGCGGCGACAGCACCAAGCGGAGCGAAGTATTTCTTCCAGCCCTCGATGGCATAGCGCGCGACGCCCCCGGAGTCACGCGGAAACATTGCTGCCATCTCCGCGAATACCCGGCACTGGAGATAGCTGATGACAGCGCCGCAGAACCAGACCGTAATTGCGGTCCACGCGCCGACGACCCCGAGAAGGTAGCCGAATGTCACGAACAACCCGGTAGGTAGGGCAAGTGCAAGGGCGATTCCATCGCGCCAGGTCAGTGTCTTGGCGAGTTTATGATGGTTCACGCTATCGCTCATCGTAGTGCTCCTTCATATTGGTCAGTGCGTGCTCGAGACTGGGAACGGTGCGCTGACCCGACCGTCGCGCGGACGGCTGAGGGCCCTCGTGTTCACCGCGTTGGTGCTCACTCTCCGGCGAAGGTGCCGCTGTATCGGCGGGCCGCGACGTACAAGACAACGCTGACGACCGACAGAAGAGCGGTGTAGACGGGGAAGACCCACAACAGGTCACGGCTCTGCAGCCAGACGATCAGATAGGACGCGGTGCCACCGAAGGCGGCTACCGCGACGCCGTAGCCCAGCCCGGTGCCGGTCGCCCGACAGTACTTAGGCATCAGCGACGTGGACACGACGTTGTAGAGCGTCATGTTCGCCGCCAGCAGTACGCCGCCGAGCAGCAGGACCACGGTGAAGGTGCTCAGGCCGGGTCCGGCGTACAGCAGCATCAGGAAGATGCCGGGGACGGCCGCGAGGCGGGTGACCACGAATGCCCGGGACAGGCGCACACGGTCGGCGATCCGGCCGGTGATGATCGACCCGATCAGCATGATCACCCCGAGCACGCTGGTGACGGCGAAGATCGTGGTCGGGTTCTCGCCGTAGGTGCCCCGGGCCAGGGTGGGCAGGCCGACGTTCCACGCGTAGTTGTAGGCCTGCGCGGCGCCGACGACGAAGATGATCGCGGCCAGACCGAGCCAATGTCGTCGGACGCCGTCCCAGGTGCCCGACGTGCGTTCGGTCTTCTCCTCCTCCGACAGCGTCTCGGGGAGAGCACGCCGCAGGTAGAGCACGAAGAAGCTCATCGCGGCGCCGACCAGCATCGGGACCCGCCAACCCCACGTCGACATGGCGTCGCCGCCGATGATGTAGCTGGTCGCGAAGCTGACCAGGGAGGCGAGCAGGATGCCGAAGTTCTGGAAGAAGCTGATGTAGCCGGCCGCCCTACCCTCGTGTCCGGCCGGCATCAACTCCACGGCGTACGCCGTGGACAGCGGCGCCTCGATGCCGGTCGACAGGCCTTGTAGCAGTCGGCAGGCCAGCAGCAGGATCCCGGCCCAGACGCCGATCGAGTCGTAGGACGGCAGCAGCGCAATACTCAGGGTGGTGACCGCCATGATGCCGACCGACCAGAGCATCACCCGGCGACGCCCGACGCGGTCGGCGACGTTGCCGAGCAGGACTCCGCCCAGCGGCCGGACGCAGAACCCGACCGCGAATACGGCCAGCGCGTCGAGGGTCGACGACACGGGGTCCTGCGACGGGAAGAACTGCGGCCCGATGAACGCGGCGAGGAGGCCGAAGATCATCCAGTCGTACCACTCGAGGGTGTTGCCGAGGCCGAGTCCGAGCATTGCCCTACGGGTGGAGGGCGGGGAGTCCTTTGCGTGTTGCGGCGCCGACACGGAGTTCGCCGTGGGGTCCTGGGTGTCGGTCATGACGAACTCTCCGGGTATATAGGGAGGACCCATTTGGGGTGCACTCGGTGGTTCCCTGGGCGCGGAGCTCCCGCCAGGAAATGGGCAAGCCCCTGCCAGGAACGTGAGCTGTTGACGGTCGGTTCCGGCCGGCGGTCGCAACCGGGGTTGCGAGGACGATCGATGGTGCGCGCCGTCGAGTCAGTTCAAAGTGACTGCGCGCCATCGACGACCAACGTCACACCTCGTACGAACTCGGCGGCCGGTGAGGCCAGGAACCCGACCGCCTGTGCGATGTCGTTTGGCGTCGCCAGCCTGCCTGCCGGGATGCCGGACCGATAGGACTTCAGGTCGCCGACGACCTGTCGGTCATTCGGGACACCGAGCTCCTCCCACTGCCGGCGCTGCATCTCGGTGTCGCAGGATCCCGGAGCGACAGCGTTGACGCGGATTCCCTCTGCCGAAAGCTCGAGTGCGAGGCATTCGAGCATCATTTTGGTAGCGGCCTTGGTGGCGGAGTACGCGCCGAGGTCGAGACGGGGCTTGTGCGCACAGTTCGAGGTGATCGCGATCAGCGACCCACCCCCTTCGGCGCGCATATGGGAGATGTGAGGGCGGAAGGTGTTGAGCACTCCCAAGGTGTTGATCCGAAAGTGGTTCACGAGGTTGTCGACGGGGTCGCTCGCCAACCGACCGGACACGCACCTTCCGGCGTTGGCGACCACCGTGTCGGGTGGGCCTCCCAGCGCATCTGTCAGCGCCAGGGCCGCGTTCTCCATGGCAGCGGCATCGCTCACGTCGCACTCGGCGAAAGCTACCCGGCCCTTCAGTCGGGCATTGGGCTCCTGCCGGTCGATTACGGCAACAGCAGCTCCATCTGACAGGAGTTTCTCGACGATGGCCTCGCCTATGCCTTGGCTGCCCCCGGTGACGATGCAACGCATCGGGTTACTAGTCATCAATGTTTTCCTTCCAAGCTTGGATGTATGCGTCGTGCACGGCCGCGGCCAGCTCGCCCGGCCGCGCCGCGTCGCCGATCTTGATGGTGCGAACTCCCGGTATGCGGGTCGGCTCCTTCGTGCGGGGGTTGCGCAGGTTATAGAGCAACACGTGGTGGAGCCGATCACTTTTCATCAGCCGCTTCGGCAGTGGTGCGCGGGACAGGACGCGGATGAGGATGCGGACGAGGGGCCCGAGGTTGCCCACATAGTTGGCGCCCCTGGCGTCAACGACGACGTCGACGTCGGTACGCCATTCAGGCGGCGGTTCCCGGTCCCCCTCCGGGGAGATGTGAACGCCGGCGTCGATGGCCTCGTTCCACAGTCCGTCGAAGTAGCGGTGCATCCGCTGTCGATCCGGCGTGTAGCCGTTGAAGGTGGGTGCTGCCGCCGCCTTCCAGGTGCGGTCCCGTGCGATGACGTACACCTGGTGTCCCGCTCGTGCCGATTCCAAAGCGTAGGTCAGGCCGGCCGGCCCGGCGCCGAACACGAGTCGACGTTGCGCAGCGGTTCCAGCGGCAGGCCTGGCGGTGGTCGTCACGGTGGGGTTCACCGCGCAGGCAAGCTGTTTACCCGAGCGCATGGTCCGCACACAGTGATTGCACGCCAAGCACTCTCGCACTTGCTGCTGTTGCTGCGTCTTGCGCGCCCAATGAGGATCGGCGATCTGGCCGCGCCCCACCGCGACGAAGTCCGTCCACCCCTGCGCGAGAGCGTCTTCGGCCACAGCCGGGTTGTTCACCCGTCCAACCGCTATGACGGGCAGCCGCGTGCGTGTCTTGACCACGCGCGCCGCGTCGAGGAATACGCCGTCCTTGTACGGCATGGGCGGGATCATGATCTCGGGATCGGCGGACTTGTAGTGCCCGCCGGTCACCGAGACGGCGGAGACGCCGGCGTCCTCCAGGTAGGGAAGGAACGCGAGCGAGTCGTCCAACGTTTGTCCGGCTGAGTAGTAGTCCTGACCGCTGAGGCGGTAGCTCAGCGGGATGTCGACAGCGTCGACGATCCGGCGCACCAATGACGCGAGGAAGTCGTACCGGGCCGCGGCGTCCGGCAGCACCCGATTCTCGTCGGCGCTGATCAGCTGCGCCAGGAGGTATCCGTGGGCGCCGTGGAGCTCAACCACGTCGAACCCTGCCTCCTCGGCCCGTCTGGCCGCGTCGACGTGATCCACCACGAGCTGCTCCAGGGAGTCCTCGTCGAAAAGCTCGGGAAAGTTCACGAAGCGTGCCGTCTCGAACACGGGTACCGGCCCCGCAGTCGCGGCCAGGGGACGCCCGCCGAGTTCGGTCGGGAGCGCCCGCGCTCCGCCGTGGCCGAGTTGGATGCCGGCCCGGGCACCCTGCTCGTGGATGGCTGCGACGAGAGAGCGCAGGCCGGGTATGTACTCGTCCGAGTCGATGCCCAGCTCGCGCCCTCGGTGGCGACCACGACGCTGCGGCGAGGCCATCTCCACGATCACGAGGCCGCAGCCACCCCTGGCCCGCTCCTGGTAGTAGCTCACGAGCTCCGGCGTGACCTCTCCGGAGGGGGTGGCCAGCCGGGTGGTCATGCTGGGCAAGACGACCCGGTTGCGAATCTCGACGCCGCCGATCGAGCTCGGGCTGAAGAGGTGGACGTAGGACATGGCGCTACACGAGCCCGGCGCTGGCGCAGGCGGCCTCGAGCGTGGCGAGCTCAGTTCCGTTGACCTCAACCAAGGGGCGCCGCACAAACGTGGCGTCGCGCGGGATCCGACCCAGGATGCCCAGGGCCGCCTTCATCCGGTTGTGCTGGTCGAAGAAGGGATCGGCGTAGCAGGCAACGGCGAGGGGGTAGATGCGATCCCAGACCTTTCGCGCCCCGTCCAGATCTCCAGCTTGCACCGCCGTAAGGAGTTCGCTCTGCAGGTCGGCGACGATACTTCCGTGACCGCTCAGCACGCCGTCGCTGCCCACCAGCAGAGATGCAAAGAGGGAGCGGCTGAAGGTGCTCAGGACCGAGACGTGCGGGGCGTCGGCCTTGATCGCCCGCCACGTGTCCTCGTACTCGACGATGTCGTAGGACCACTCCTTGATGGCCGCCACGGTCGGGATGGTCTGGCAGAGTTCCAAGGTGGTCTCGAGCGGCAGCGTGAGGGGGTTGCCAACCGGATACTTGAAGAGGATCAGGGGCACGTCGACCGCCTCGGCGACCGCTTCGTAGTGGGAGCGCTGGGATTCCGCGCGCCGCTGCGACCCTCCGGCGAAGACTCCTGAGGGGAAGACCAACAGCGCCTTCGCTCCGGACTCGACGGATCGACGCGCCTCGGCAGCGGCTCGGGCGCTGCCGTCGTCGTAGACGCCGGCCACCACGCCAATGGACTCCGGGACCACCGAGACGGCGTGCTCGATCATGCGCTGCCGTTCCTCGGTGGTCAGGGTCGCGACCTCCGAGGCGTGGGCGGTGGTGGTGATCCACTGCACCCCCGGTACCTCGGCAAGCCACCGGATGTGAGAGGTGAGTGCATCCCAGTGAATCTCTCCGCCCGTCGACATTGGAGTGATGTGGGCTGGAATAAGACCCCGAACTGATGAGACTGCGTCGCTCTGGACCATGATGTCCCCTTTCTGATGCGGTGAGAGAACGGTAGGAACGAATGCGGTTGGCGGACAAGGGACAGTCCTGCAAGTCGATATGCATCCGTGCAGAGATCGCAGGTCAGATAGGTTCCGGGCCAGTGCGTCCGCGCGGGCCGGCGCCGGCCCTGACGTGGGCGACCACGTGCGGTGCGTGGGCGGAGCGCCAGCGGTGCCGAGCGGCCGCGAATATTATGAACGCCAACGTGATCCAGACCGGTGTTGAAACCTCGACCCTTGGCGACCTTGGTGTGATGCCGCACGTCGGGAAGGACGCTTCGATCGGATTCATGGTGCACAGCTGGACCCTCACGCAGTACGCGTCGACCTGGACATGAGTGTGGCCGTGCACAGGCCGTTCGTCTCGAACTGTGCGCTCGCATATGTCGGCGCGTCGGATTAGTGATTAAGTTCATTGTCACTTGATCCAGCCGAGCGGATCACCTTCACCTATCGACGGTCAGCCAATGCTGCTCACTCCGCAACGGACGAGGCGAGATGCGACCGACGATGCCTGTGAATGACAGATCCCTCCCCACGATGGAGACGACGACATGACGACTGCCCCACCGCCCACACCCCTCGAGCTGGACACTTCGGTTGCCCTGGTCGACCTGTCAGATCGGGCCTTCAAGCAGTTGATCGACGGGAAACTAGTCGAAGGGGCATCGAGCCAGCCGGTCGTCGATCCGGCAACCGGTGAGGCCATCGCGACGGCGCCGGTCGCTGATGAGACGCAGGCCGACCAGGCATACCGGGCGGCGGCACGTGCCTTCAGGGACTGGCAGCACACCACCGTGGAAGAGCGGTCACGGTGCCTGCACCAGCTCGCGCAGCGCATCGAGGAGCGGCGGGCGGAGATCTCGCGGATTATCACCTTGGAAACCGGCAAGCCGGCTGCCTCGGCCGACGGTGACGTCGACTCGGCCCTCGTCTGGATGCGCCACATCGCCGACCTGCGCCTCGACCCCGAGGTGGTGCGTGACGACGAGGAGTCACGGATCGAGATCCACCGCAAACCCATCGGCGTGGTGCTCGGGATAATCCCGTGGAACTTCCCCTTCTTCCAGACCATCTACAAGGTGGCGCCGGCGTTGCTCGCGGGCAACACGATAGTCATCAAACCGGCACCGACCACGCCACTCAACGCGATGTTGATCGGTGAGCTGCTCCAGGACTTGGTGCCGGCCGGAGTGGTCAACGTGGTGGGCGATGGCGGTGATCTGGGCCCCTACCTGACCGCCCACAAGGAGGTCGACAAGATTTCCTTCACCGGTTCCAGCGCGGCGGGCCGCAAGGTGATGGCCAGCAGCGCCGAGACCCTCAAGAGAGTCGTCTTGGAGTTGGGCGGAAACGACGGAGCGGTCGTGCTCGACGACGTGGACGTACCGACGGTCGCCAAGGGGATCTTCCAGTGGGCATTCTGGAACACCGGTCAGGTCTGCATCAACATCAAGCGGATCTTTGTACACGCTTCGCAATACGACGAGTTCTGCGATGAGTTCGCCCGGTTGGCCATCGACGCCAAGGTCGGACACGGGCTCGACCCGGAGACCGAATACGGTCCGGTTCAGAACGCCAAGCAGTTCGAGGCCGCCAAGACGGCGCTCGACCTCGCGGCGCGTGATGGGAAGGTCATCGCCGGTGGCGAAGTGTTCGACGCCCCCGGCTACTTCGTACAGCTCACGGTAGTCCGCGACATCGACCACGCCAGTCCGCTCGTCTCCGAGGAGACCTTCGCTCCCGTCCGCGCCATCTTGAAGTACGACGACCTCGACGAGGTGATCGACCGGGTCAATGGGACCGAATTCGGCCTGGGCAATTCGGTGTGGGGTACCGACGTGGAGCGTGCCACCGCCGTCGCTCAGCGCCTCGAGAGTGGAACCGTCTGGGTGAATACGCATTGCGCTGTCTTGCCCGACGTTCCCTTCGGCGGACGCAAGCAATCGGGTATCGGCGTTGAGTTCGGCATGGAGGGGCTCCTGGAGTTCACCGACACCAGCGTCATTCACATCGTCAAGAAGAGCGACTGAACCTTTCGTGGAAAGAGGAGTGCTTATTCGAGGGCCGCGTGACCGTGTAGACAACTGGACGACGATTGCCCCCACGCCGGGGACGTTGCTTCGTTCCGAAGAGGACCCAATCGGATTGTCACCGAAGAAATTCTTTGTGATTAGTGGATGAGGACATGGGAAATAATCAGTCTTGTGATGTTGTGATCATTGGAGCCGGATTCGCCGGCATTACCGCTTCTCGGGATCTCAGTCGCCGAGGGTACGACGTGGTGGTGCTGGAGGGCCGGGATCGCATTGGAGGCAGAACCTGGTACAAGGACGACGCTCTGCCGGGGCACTCACTGGAGTTGGGGGGCACGTGGGTCCATTGGTTCCAGCCCCATGCATTCGCGGAGATCTCGCGCTACAACCTGGAGCTTGTCGAAACCATCGGAGTGTCCGCGCCTGAGATCGCAGCCACGGTGACCGGAGGCCAGCGGACGAGCGTCCCCTACGAGGAGGCCTCCTCGGCTATCGAGTCGCTCATGGAGATGGTCGTTCAGGACGCTCGGGAGGTTCTCGAGCGGCCCTTTGAGCCTTTTTTCCAACAGGACGCGTTAGCGGTGGTGGACAAGTTGTCGATCCAAGATCGGATCGACGAACTTGACCTGACTCCAGAAGAGAAAGACCTGGCCAACGGCTTGTGGACAGCCATGGGCTCCGCCCCGTGTGGAGACGTTGGTCTGGTCGCCGCGCTGCGTTGGTATGCGCTCAGCGGCTTCGATATCAATGCAGTATTCGATACGGTGGGTCGCTACAAACTCAGAAACGGAACACGCTCTCTGATCCAGGCCATCGCGGACGACTCCTCAGCCGACGTTCGGCTGAGCACTCCGGTTGCCGCGGTGGAACAATCGGATGAAGGTGCGATCGTGACCACCCGACAAGGCGATACCTTGCGGGCCAAATACGTGGTCGTCGCCGCACCATTGAATACTCTCGGTGCCATCGATTTCACTCCCGCCCTATCCCCTGCGAAACAGGCTGGAATCTCTGAGGGCCAGCCCGGCCGTGGTTCGAAAGCGTGGGTGCACGTTCGAGGTGACTTGCCCAAGCCGTTCTTTGCCGTTGCCCCGGAGAACCACTTGATCAACTATGTCGTCACGGACAAGGTTCTCGATGACGGTCAGTTGCTTATCGCATTCGGCCCCGAGGGGGCTGATTTGAACGCTTGCGACGTTGACCAAGTCAGTGCGGAGCTCCACAAGCTGTTTGGGGATCTGGAGGTCGTCGCTACCACGGGACATAACTGGGCAAGTGACGAGTTTTCGCGCGGCACGTGGTGCATGTTCAGACCGGGCCAGACAACGAGGTTGCTCGCGGAGCTACAGAAGCCCGAGGGCAGGCTGTTCTTTGCCGGTTCGGATATCGCCAATGGATGGAACGGGTTCATCGATGGCGCAATCGAATCCGGAATCCGGGCTGATCGAGAGGTTCATGCGCGGATGTCTGGGAGTCCCAGCTGAGCCCTGTCACAGTTTGTACCCCTTCGGCGCGACTCGGATGCACGTCGCAGTCAGGGGTGAAGGCCCAGGCATGCAGGGCCGGGACGCTAGCGGCGGCGCGGCGGCCCGGCCCTGCTGCCCATACAGATCACCAGATGGTGCCGATCCAGGCGATCGCGTCCACCTGACAACCGGGGGACAATAAACGAAGGACGAGACATGACCGAAAACAGCATGGACCATCGAAGACTCGCCAAGAAGCTCACCTGGCGCGATGGCATGGCCATGGCGCTGACCCTGCCAGTTGGGTTGTTCGTGACGTTCGGGTACCTTCTCGGGGTCGTCGGCGCGTGGACCGCAATTACGGTCTGGTTCATCGGAGCGGTGATCAGCTTCCTGCAGTGCCAGGTCTTTGCGGAGATGGCAGCAATGTTCCCCCGCGACTCCGGAGGGGTCGCGCGCTATGCCATCGAGGGCTGGAAGAAATACTTCGCTCCCCTCGGAGCCATCGCCGCGTTCGGCTACTGGCTCGGTTGGTCCCTGTCCATCTCCATGGCCTCGGTCGTCTTCGGAGAGTTGATCGAAGCGACCTGGTTCCAGGACAACACTCTCGCCTTCGACATCTTCGGCAACCACCTCGGGCTCGAACACCTCTTCGCCCTCGGCGCCATGCTGTTCGCCTGGGCGTTCAACTACTTCGGCTTGAAGTTCGGTGCCACCGTCAACAAGGTGCTCGGATTGCTGGTTGTCGCAGGTCTAGCCGTAATAACGGTGGCGTGCCTGGTCAGCCCGTCAATTCACTGGTCGGCGGCCAACCTGTCCTGGTCGGTTGCCGGCGACTGGAAAACAGTCGCTGTCGTGTTCTACGTGACCGCGTGGACGATCTACGCGGGCGAGATCGTTGCTTCGTTCGCCCCCGAGTACAAGGACACCGCCCGCGACACATCCAAGGCCATGTCGCGAATTTCGCTGTTCATGATCGTACTGTTCGTCGTCGTCCCGACCGCCCTCGCGGGTGGTCTTGGAGAGGGCGTGGTCCGGGACAACCCGGTGACCTATGTCGCCGTCGCATTCGACCAGGCGTTCGGTGGCGCGGCCTGGATCGGAACGATCGTGATCGCGTCGGCCCTGCTGATCTCTATCATCTCCACGACCGCCGATGGGGGCCGCGCCCTCTTCGGGCTCGCGCAGGAAGGCATGACCATCAAGCAACTCGACTGGGTCAACCGCTGGGGTGTGCCCGGCCGGTCGCTGACCTTGGACGTGCTCCTCAACGCGACCGTCATGGTCTTGGTGGGCCATCCGGTGAGTATCTTGCTGGCAAGCAACCTCGGCTACCTCCTGGCCATCATCTTGGGCCTGTCGGCGTTCCTGCTGCTGCGCAAGGACCGGCCGAACTGGCCGCGGCCGATCAGACGACACCGCGCGTGGATACCCGTCGTCGCAGTTCTGGTGGCGTTCAACATCTTCATCACTGTGATCGGCGTCCTGAATCCCGAACTGCTGGGCTATGGGGGCGCACGAGAATCTCTGGTCGCGGTGGCCGTTTTGCTGTTCTCGGTCGTGCTCTATGCGTATCGGCGCGTGGTCCAGGACAAGCTTCCAATGCTCTGGCGGCTTCCTGCGCCTGCAATGCCTCACGGTGCCGACGCTCTCGCCCTCGAGCACGAGATGCGGCAGATGCATTCCTCGCCTACCAGCTCGACGAACCGTGATGCGATGACGCCGACGGACCTCGAAAAGGAATCTTTGTGAGGTGCCAGGCACGGCTTACGCCAGGCAGGTTCACCGCCGATACCGTGCTGATCACGACGCTGCCCCGGGATCGGACGCGAGCGTGCCCCGGGTGGCCGGTACCAGTCCGGCGTCTGGAGCCATGACCACGGTTCCCGAAGCCGGACTGACCGTCGGGATCGCATCGAAGTGAGATCGGTATGAGGGATCGGATGAGAGTGGACGCGGAAGACGTGAAGTACTTCCACATCGTGGCCGAGGCCAAGTCTGTAGTCCGCGCCAGCCAGGAGCTGGGGGTTGACTACACAACCGTCAGTCGCCGGATCGGTCGGCTGGAGAAAGCGCTCGGCACTCGACTCTTCAGCCGAAGTGGGACCGGGTGGAAATTGACACCCACAGGCGAAGGTCTCCTGCCGGCTGCGCGCATGGTCTCCCTCGGTGTCGATGTGTTCGCGGACGGCGACCCGATCGTGTCCGGCCCGGAGGAATGGACCATCCTGGCCCCGGACGGGTTCGCGGCGACAGTCCTGGCACCGCGCTGCGGTCGCCTGATCGCCGAGAGCGGGGTCATCCTGCGTATCGTGACGGCGGACTCCCTGGCGAGCCGTGACGGCGTGTCCTTCGACGCGGCGGTGGTCCGCACCAAGCCCACGTCTCCCCGCGTCACGATCCAGGAACTCGTCACCTACGAGATCGGGCTCTACGCTACCGAGGAGTACCTGCGCGAACACGCCGAGATCAGGCGGATCGAGGACCTGCAACAGCACGTCCTGTGCTGGTACGCAGAGGACCCTCTCGCAGCGGTGCCCGACTTTGCGGCTCTCAGACCGATGCTGCCCAATATCATCCGATTGCAGTCCAACAATCTCCTGGTACACGAGGAAGCCGCACTGGCCGGGGTGGGGATTGCCGTCATGCCCTCCTACATTGCACGTCGGCGCCCGTCCCTGGTCCGGGTCCTCCCCGAGGAGGTCACGTACTCAGGGCATTACTGGACGGTTCTGCCGGCCGCGCAGCTGCGCTGGGAAATCACTCGGAAGGTCCTGCGGTTTCTGCGCGAGGCAGTCCGCGACGCCGGTCTCGCCCCTCCCTCGGAAGGGGAGCAACGGTGAACGAGTGAGAAGTAGCCGTCGTCGTGCTCGGCGGAGGCAGTGCTCCCCCCTTCTGTTGGCGGACAACACCTCCGGTGCCGTCGGCAAGCTGATTCAGGAGCATCGCACCCGCCGCTTGCGCTGTGCCTCCCTGGTCGGCCTGCAGTCCACCCTCCCCCAGGTCACGGGATGCGCGGGGCGATGCCCGCCACGTCCGTCGCGACAGCAGGTGGCCCGAGAGCCCAGTGGTTGTCGCAGCGCTCGAACACCCTGTGCCACCGTGAGTTCCCGATTGAGCAGGCCTGGCTACGGACAGACGTTCACCACGACCGGCTACGCACGTGAGGAGCTGCCGCTGGTGCAACGGTTCGCCGACGTCTTCGCGCAGCGCCGTACGGGTCGCGCGTGGGCAGCGTGGGCACACACGACTGCGAGCGTCGCGCGCTTGACGAGCGCGTCGTATCGGACGCAGCCAAGGCAGCAGCGGCGATCGCGTCGACGTCGAGGAGCCCACACTTATCCTCACTCTTGCCTCCGCAGGTCGGGGAGGAAATCGTCTGCCGGCTCCGCGCCGGCATCGACTGGCGGCGCACCACATCGCCCGGCCGCACCGTGCGTAGGATGCACGCTATGACGTCGGCCGACCCTGATCTCGCCGACCACCGGGTCCTGGCCGACGCGCTGACCGCTGAGCGGCCACTGTATGCGCTGGTCACCGCGCTGCACGGGCTCTCGGCCGCGCCGGTGGCCGTGATCGACCTACGCGGTGGGGTGTTGGTCAGCGTGCCGGCGCGGGCCGAGTGGTCGGCCGAAGAACTGGTCGCTGCCTCGCCCCCGTCCGGGGACCTGGTGGCCGGATGCATGCTCCGGCCGGTGGAGTTGGAGGGCGAGCCGGTCGCTGTGCTGTGCGCGCGGGGACAGGACATCCCACCGGCGCTGCTCTCGTTCGCCGCGACGCTGGCCGGCATCGAGCTGTCCCGCCGACACGCTGTCTTGAGCGGGCGACGGGAGCTGCTCGGCCAGGTACTCGAGGACGTCATCGCCGGTCAGTCCAGTGAGCAGGAGGCTGCGCGGCGGCTCGGCGAGCACGGCTTGGACGCCGGCAAGGCGCATGAGGTAGTCGTCGGGTCCGTGGCTTGTCCGCCTCGGCGACTCCGTTCCTACCCGTGGAACTTGCACACCCTGCTGAGTCAGCACCAGGACCCGCACCTGCGGGCGATCGTGCACGACCGCGTCGTCCTGGTCGTCCCGGAGGGTGCCGGACTGTTCGTGGCCAAACTGTGCCACGAGCACCTCACCAGCCTGGGGCCGGACGCCCGCGTAGGGGTGAGCAAGGCGCGCGTCGGCGTGCGCGGTCTTCGGCTGGGCTATTTCGAGGCGCGCAACGCCTTGGCCGAGGGCCACGGTGTGCACGTGCACCGGATCCAGGACCTGGCCACGGCCCTCCTGATCGCCAGCATCGAGGCCGGGATGCCGCTACGCGATCTAGCGGCCGAGGCACTGGCTCCACTCCTCGAGTACGACCGGAAGAACGGCACCTCACTCGTGACCACACTCCGCTGTTACCTGGCCGAGGACTGCGCACCGGCAGCCACGGCGACGGCACTGTTCGTGCACCGCAACACCTTACGCAACCGGCTGCGACTGATCGAGGAGCTCACCGGGCGCGACATCGACTCGCCTAGCAGTCGCACACACTTCTGGCTCGCCACGACCGGCTGGGAACTGGGCTCCGCCACCGATCTGTCGTCGCTGCTCGACGGGCGAGGTCCACAGTGACCGGCGGCGCCCGGGTCGCCCTCGACACGGTCCTCTTCGTGGGCGGCGACGCACCGGCCAGCCACGCGTTCTACACCCTCGCCATGAACCACGAAACGGCCGGAGAGGGCTCAGGACAACGAATCTCGTTCGTGCCGGCCGGTGACGTTCCCACACCACCGTCCGGGTGTTGGGTGCCCTGCTTCGGCACCGACGACATGACCGCCACCGGCCGCCGAGCGCTCGACCTCGGCGCCCGGCCGGCCGGCACCGTGCCTGTCGACGGCCGACACCAACCCGTGTACTCCGCGCCCGACGGGGCACTGTTCGGACTGACCGACACCGGCCCGCGACCGCCCAGTCAGCGACTGGGGGACGTTGCCTTCGTCGATTTGTACACGCCACTGGCCGAAGAGGCAGCAACCTACTACGCCGAGGCGCTGTCCTGTCAGGTGATCGACGAGCCCGCACCCGGCCCGGGCAACTACCGCCTGCTGGTGTCCGCGGACCGACCACTGGCCGGCGTGGTCGACATGTTGGACGTCCTGCCCTCTGCCGTTCCGCCGCACTGGATCCCCTTCCTACGAGTCCTCGACCTGGAAGCGGAGGTCGCCCGTCTGAGCGACCTCGGCGCCCGGGTCCGGGTGCCGGCCACCGAATCAGCGATGGGCCCCTTCGCCGTGCTCGCCGATCCATTCGGGGTCACCTTCGGAATACAGACGCCGGCCTCCGACGACCTCCTCACGCAGTACGCCTCAATCTGGACGTAAGTGCGAGCGTGAGTGTGGGCGTGCACAGTAGGCGCTCTTCGAACTGTGCACGGGCATATGTTGAAGGGCTGAATTAGTGATTAAGTTCATTGTCACTTGATCCAGCACTCCCCCACGATGGAGACGACGCCATGACGACCGCCCTCCCGCCCGCACCCCTCACCCCTGCTGCACTGGACTCCGTGCTCCAGGAACAACTCTCAGATGCACGCACGCTTCCGGCGGATGCCTACCTCTCGCCCGAGGTCCTCGATTGGGAGCGTAAGCACCTACTGGAGGCCGCGTGGGTCTGCGTGGGGCGCAGCAGTGATGTCGGCAGGCCCGGTGACCAGCGCGCCGTCCGGGTCGGGACCCAAGGAATCCTGCTGACCCGCGATGCTGCCGGCACACTCCACGCCTTCTACAACGCGTGCCGGCACCGGGGGCACGAGCTGGTGGCGGTGGACTCGTGCACCAACAAGAGGGCGGTGCGCTGCCCCTACCACTCGTGGGTCTACGAACTCGACGGCGAGCTCCGCTCCGCGACGCAGTTCACCGGCACGGAAAACTTCACCAAAGAGGAATGGCCGCTTGTCGGATTGCGCGCAGTCGAGTGGTTCGGCTGGATCTTCGTCAACGCCTCCGACGATGCCCCCGACTTCAGTGAGTGGGTCGGCAATCTGACCGATGTCGTCGCCCCCTGGGATCCCACGGACATGGTCGTCGGCGAGTCTCACAGCTACACGCTCCAGACCAATTGGAAATTGGTGATCGAGAACTACCTCGAGTGCTACCACTGCCCCTCGATCCACCCGGAGCTCTGCCGGGTCAGCCCGCCGGAGACAGCGATGGGCCTGCGGCACACCGGCATGTGGCTGGGCGGACCGTTGGAGTTGCGCGAGAATGTGGAAACCATGAGCCTCGACGGCCGCAGCGGAGGCGAGCGTATCGCCGGGATCAGCGACGAGCAGGCCCGTCGGACGATCTACTTCATGCTCGCGCCCAATCTGCTGCTCACCCTGCAACCGGACTACGTGATGACCCACCGTTTGGTGCCTCTGTCTGCCGGGGAGACGTTCGTGGAGTGCTCCTGGCTGTTTCCCCGCCACGTGGCCGAGCGCACGGGTTTCGACCCCTCGTTCGCCGCGGGGTTCTGGGACATCACCAACCGCCAGGACTTCGCCGCCTGCGAGTCCGTGTACCAGGGCCTGCTGAGCAACGGGTACCGGCCCGGGCCCTTCGACGCGCGCGAGGACGGCGTCCGCGCCTTCCAGGCCCAGCTCGCCTCCGCCTATCTCACCGGGCGCTGGGACATCGCACAAACCATCACTTTCGGCGGCCCTGATGACCAGTGACCCCGAGTTTTCGCTCGAGGTCACCGCCGTCGCCTCTCTGGCAGCGGGTGTGCGGCAGGTGCGCTTGGAGCGCCGCGACCGCACCTCGCTGCCCGGTTGGGAGCCCGGAGCACACATCGACTTGCTGCTGCCGAACGGGTTGGTGCGCCAGTACTCGCTCTGCGGTGTCCCCCGGGACGACGCGGCCTACGAGGTCGCGGTGCTGCGCGCGCCGCAGAGCCGAGGTGGCTCCGAGCACGTGCACACACAACTGCGCGTCGGCGACGTGGTCCCCGTGCGGGGGCCACGGAACAACTTCACCTTCACTGCCCGGCACCGGGCTCTGTTCATCGCCGGCGGAATCGGAATCACGCCGATTCTCGCGATGATCAGACAGGCCGAGCAGGACGGCAGCGAGTGGAATCTCCACTACGGCGGGCGGACCCGCGACTCGATGGCCTTCGCCAGCGAGCTACAGCGCTACGGAGACCGGGTGCAGCTGGTCCCGGAGGACGAGCTCGGCTTTCTGGACCTGCCCGCGCTGCTGGGGACACCTCGGCCCGACACCGAGGTCTATTGCTGCGGCCCCACCGGCCTGCTCGACGCCGTGCAGCGGTTGTGCAAGTCGTGGCCCTCGGGGTCACTGCACCTGGAGAGGTTCTCCGGCGCAATCACCGACGGGCCGACGGACGCGTTCACCGTCGTCGCCGAACGCAGCGGCGTGGTCTGCTCCGTGGCGCCGGGCCAGTCGATCGTTGACGCGCTGGCCGACGTCGGCGTCGTCGTCCCGACGTCCTGCGGAGAGGGCCTGTGCGGCACCTGCGAGACGAAGGTGCTCGACGGGGTGCCCGACCACCGCGACCTTCTCCTCGGCGACGACGAGCGGGAGGCAGGCACTTCGATGCTGATCTGCGTGTCCCGCGCCATCGGCCCACGACTGGTCCTCGACCTGTAGCACCGAGGGCGGGGTGGCCGGCTACCCGGCCATCCCCTCGGGCTGCCACCCACGTGGTGGCGCGCATGCCGATCGGTGTCGCGTACGCAATCCGGGCCAACGCCGGCACGCTGAAGGTGGGTTGCAGTCGAAGCGGTGTTCCTTGGGCAGGCCGGAAGAGCATCTGCCTCGACGTGCAACGACCGGCGGGCGTGGCCGCGCGAGATGTCGCGCGGCCACGCCTGACACCCGTATATCAGGACTGGAAGAACGGAGACGACGTGACCGAAGACGAACACGAACTCGCCGTGCTCGACTTCGCGGTCAAGTGGGCACCTTTCGGAGGCGGAGACGAACACATCCTGCCCGAGTTCGGCGTCTTCCCCACGGAGTTCTACCAGCGACTGCGGCGTCTCCTCCGCCACCCCGGGGTGAACGAGAGCGTCCGACGCCGCCTCGACGAGTTGTGCACCCTCAAACTCGCGCCGATATTGCACCCGGACCGACTGGGGCTCGCTCACCGTAAACCCCATGAGTCCGCCAACAGGTGGAGCTCCCCGACGGGCAGCCACTTGATGCCCGCACGGGACACTGGCCTTGACGGAACCGGCCTGTAGATCCGGGGTGGTCGTTTCTGTGGTGCGGTCGTCGCCGCCGACCTGGCGTCCGGTTCACGAAGGGCCCGGGACTGCGGGGAACCGATGAGCGCGTGGCCCCAGACCGGCACCGGTAAGCCCGGCTGAATTACTTTGTAGAGCCTGATATCTCGAATCCGTCGAAAGCCGGGAGAGCGCATTCCTTCCTGGCGGGACGCAGTCGCGGAGTCCGGGCTCATTCCATAATTGCCCGACCCGAAATCGCGGTTGTCCTCCGGTTGGGGGACAACGCATTCATCCCCCAGATGGCCCGGCTGGCGGACAGACGTCTGAGCTGTGATGGGTCATTGTTGGTCAGACGCCGGAAACACTCCGACGCAATCCCGCCAGGACCCCTGGACGCATCGCGGCTCACCCCGAAGGGGCACCAACGCGATACCCAACCGTCCCTACCTTCTGCAGCAGCCGACCAAAGGAGCACCGTGGAGAACACCCGGAAGTTTTACATCGACGGCGAGTGGGTCGACCCGATCGGCACCGACACGCTCGACGTCGTCAACCCTGCGACGGAGCAAACCGTCGCCACCATCGCGCTGGGCGACGAGAAAGACGTCGACCGCGCCGTCACCGCCGCCCGCCGAGCCTTCGATGATTTTGGGTCGACGACACGTGCTGACCGGATTGCGTTACTGGATCGGATAATCGAGGTTTACGGGCGGCGAATGGGCGACCTTGCGTCGACGATCACCCAGGAAATGGGCGCACCGACTTCACTGGCCACGACCGCTCAGGCACCGTCCGGCTTGGTGCATCTCACCGCGGCCGTCGATGCGCTCCGCGCGTTCGAATTCGACGAGAAGATCGGTACGACAACGGTCGTGCATGAGCCGGTCGGCGTGTGTGCATTCATCACACCCTGGAACTGGCCTGTCAATCAGATCGCCGCGAAGGTCGCACCGGCGCTGGCCGCCGGCTGCACGATGGTGTTGAAGCCGTCCGAGATCGCGCCACTCAATGCGATCATCTTCGCGGAGATACTTCATGAAGCGGGTGTCCCTACCGGAGTATTCAACCTCGTTCAGGGTGACGGACCTACCGTCGGAGCCGCACTGTCGATGCACCCCGACATCGACATGGTGTCGTTCACCGGATCTACACGCGCCGGCGTCGAGGTCGCTCAGAACGCTGCGAGAACGGTCAAACGCGTCGCGCAGGAGCTCGGCGGCAAGTCGGCGAACATCGTGTTGGAAGACGCGGACTTCGAAGAAGTCATTACCCGAGACGTATTAGGTGTGGTGGTCAATTCGGGCCAGTCCTGCAACGCGGGCTCGCGCATTCTGGTTCCGTCGAACCGCATGGACGAAGCGATCACGATCGCGAAGACCGCCGCCGCGTCGATCGTGGTCGGACAACCCGAGTCCGAGGAAACGACCGCGGGTCCGCTGGTGTCACAGGCACAGTTCGACAAAGTTCAGCGTCTGATTCAGACCGGCATCGATGAGGGCGGCACGCTCGTCGCTGGTGGAGTCGGTCGTCCAGCGGGCCTGTCCACCGGCTATTTCGTGCGGCCCACCGTCTTTGCGGACGTGACGAACGATATGACCATCGCGCGAGAGGAGATCTTCGGCCCCGTCATGATGCTGATCGGCTACGAGGACGAGGCCGACGCAATCCGCATCGCGAACGACACCGCGTATGGGCTGTCCGGGATGGTCTCGTCGAGCGACCCGGAGCGCGCGCGGAAGGTCGCCCGACAGCTCCGGACGGGAATGGTTCATCTCAATGGTGCTCCGCTGGCCTTCGATGCGCCGTTCGGCGGCTACAAACAGTCAGGCAACGGCCGGGAGTTCGGCAAATTCGGTCTGATGGAGTACCTCGAGGCCAAGGCGATCTTCGGCGACAACGAGGACTGATCTACCCGGTGGGAGTTCTCGTTGTGCAGATGGATGCTCGGCGCCTCTGGTTCTGCCCCGACGCCTGCCGGCGTTGCGTGTGAGCGCGGCGGTTTCGGGCCGGCCAGGCGTCGTACAACCAGATTCGGCCGTGAACAGCCTCCGACTACGGGGTCTTCGACACGGAGACAAGAAGAGACGGGAGACTGATCGTGAATGCGATCATGTGGATGGGCGTGGCCGGGATAGTCGGCACGGCCCTCTCACCGTGGATCACCGAGCGCTTGCGCAGCAAGAATGCGCGCCGAGACCAGCTCGTGAAGCTGCGGCTCGCGATCTACGCCGACCTACTCAGAGCGACAGCGCGCCTCGCGACAACCGCAACGGCATCGGCTACATCGCACCCGAATGACGCGGAAATGATAGGCGGTGACGACTTCGATTCCCTGCTCAGCCACGCGCAGGTCGTGGCCAGCGATGACGTCTACCGACGACTCAACGAGCTGTCGCAGCTCACGGAAACGTTCAATCAGCACCTTGTGAAGGCCGAGTCACGCCCGGTCTTTCCCCATCGGCAACACCTGCACGATGGCGCAGTGAACGACCCGTTGCGCCTGCAGCATCGGAGAGCACTGGCCGATATCGCGGGCGGTGTCGCGGTGGCTCACGGGAGAGTCCAGGATGCGATCCGCCACGAGATGAACCGGTGACGGCGCTTCATACCATTGGATAAAGAACTAAACAGTTCCCTGGATGGCATCGGCTACGGGGAGTCCGCGTGGCCTCCTGTCGCCTACGAGCAGCATCCCGGGTCAGCACAGCCGGCGACTACGGCTCTCGGCGCGAGCGTCGCCTCACTGCCGGCGCCCACCGTGCGGCGGTACCGGCGTTCATCTCGGACCGGACCATCTCGCTGAGCGGCGAGATACATGCTCAGCAGGTTGGTGTAGATGCCCTGCTCGATCGCATCGCGCAGCAGGTAGTCCTTGATCGCGTCCGCATCGAGCACCCGCCATCCCTGCCCGGCGAGGTGCCGGCGGTCGATGCTCGACGACTTACCCAGCGGACATCGATGGCCCAGCAGATTGACGGCAGGGCTGTCCGCCGGGTACCAGACACGATGCAACCGTGACGAAGGTGTCCATTCCCCGAGGATCTCGCGTCCGGGGTCCTGGGCAAGATCGAGTGCCACAAACAACGGCTGGGCGAGCGGCCACACTTCTACGGACCCCTAACCACCGCGCAAAAGACTCACCGGAACCGGCCCACAACGCCGCACCGGGGCCCCAGACACCGCCCGCCGCTCGCAACGAATCCCCGTGAACACCTTGGAGCCCCCACCTCGACGACGCACTCGCACATCTCCCGCCACCGTCTTCATTTGGTGCGGTGGATGATGCTGGTGAGCGTCAAGGATGAAGTGGTGCCCGCAGGATGGGGCTCGGGTCGGTGGGGGTGCTGATGCCCAGTGCGGCGGCGTCGGACATCGGTAGTCCGACGGCGAGCTGCATGGACATCTTCTTCTCGCCGCCGGCGATGAAACTGCCGGCGGCCATTCGACTCCCGTCCGGTCGTTCGAGCCACACCGCGTAGCGCTGGCCCTGCGGTAGACCGGTGACATCGAGGGCGACGCTGGTGCCCCAGTTACGGTTCTCCACATTGGCCGAGGCGTGGACACCGGCAGGTTGAGTGGTGAACGCGACCGGCCGAGCGTTCGTCGACGTCGACTGCTGGGAGGTGACGACGAGAACTGCCCCCAGTGCGACGATCAACACCGCCGCGGCCGAGGCGACGAGCCGGGCTGTTCTGCCGACGCGCCGCCGCCGTCGTTCGTGGTCGACGGCGGTGAAGACGGCGGTACGCAGCGAGGAGGGCGGCCCGGCCGGCTTGTCGGTGACCCGATCCGGGTCGGCCAAGCGCAGGGCCCCGGCGACCCCGCGCAATTCGCGCAGTTCGGTGCGGCACTGCCGGCAGCCGTCGAGGTGCGCCTGCAGGGCGACCGCCGAAGCGGGGTCGAGCCGATCCAGGGCGTGCATGCCGAGGAGGCTGCGCATGTGCCGGCACTGATCAGCAGTCACCGTGCCACCCCATTTCTTCGAGGACGAGCTTAAGGGCCTTGAGGCCGTAGTAGACACGGCTGCGGACGGTGCCCTCGGGGATCCCGAGCTGCGCAGCAACCTCGGCGGCAGGCCGGTCGCGGAGGTGCACCTCGATCAGCACGTGCCGATGCTGTTCGGACAACCGACGTAGCGCCTCCTCCACCTGCAGCTCGACCACCAATTCTTCAAGGGGCTGGGAGGTACCGGGGGTATCGGCCGGCTCGGTGCCCGCCAGCACCGGTCGACTCGCCCGGGCGCGGCTGATGTCGATGATGATGTTGCGGCAGATCGAGAACAGCCAGGTCCGCAGCGACGCCGTATCTGATTGGTAGCTCTGCGCTGCCCGCCACGCCCGCAGGAACGTCTCCTGCACGGCTTCCTCGGCGCCGCCCGCATCACCCAGAGATCGATGCGCGAACCGGAACAGCTCGCCGGCGTGGTCCTCGTAGGCCGCACGCAGCACCGCTTCGTCGCCGAGTCCCCCGGCCTGCCTGCGTTGCAGGATCAGTCGCACGCCGTCACCTCCGAATAGCTACTGTCCCATCGCGTCGATCGCCGACCGGTCCTTACCCGGGTATACGGATCTGCCCGGCGAATCCTTCACCGCAATCCCGCAAGATAGCCGTGATCTGAATCACAGCCAGTCATCTGAATGCCTGACGCCTCCCGATCCGTATCCCCGTGCAGATGTGGCTCGCACAACGGCAATCACGAACGGAACGAGGCAGCGCATGAAGAAACGAACGCTACTGGCACAAGGCATCGGGATCGGCGCCGCACTGGTGGTGCTGTCCGCATGCGGCAACGACAACGGCGACACGCAGCACGCACCGCAGGCCGGCGCGGCACCGCAAACGTCGACCGCACAGGCCTCGACCACCCCAGCCGGTGGCGGCGCCGTGCAGCTCGGCACGCAGGAGACCGCGCTCGGCACCGTCGTGACCGACCCCGCCGGATACACGCTGTACTGGTTCACCGAGGACACCCCGGACACCTCCGCGTGTGTCGGTCAGTGCACCACCGTGTGGCCGCCCACCCTCGGCGCGCCCCATACCGGCGGACGGGCGGAACTAACGGGTGCGCTCGGCACCCTCACCCGCCCGGACGACGGAGCCCAGCAGGCGGTCTACGACGGCCATCCCCTGCACCGGTTCGCCAAGGACACCGCGCCCGGCCAAACCAACGGCGACGGCGTCAAGGGGCAATGGCACGTCATGCCGGCGTCCCCGGCACCGGTTCCGCCCTCCACGTCCGGGCAATAGGCACCACACCGCCCACGGGATCGGACACTCGAGTGAAGGACCGATGTGAGTACGCATCTCAACAACAGCCGACCGGACGTGAGCGCGGTGCCCAACCACATCGCCGGGCCGGCGAGGAGCACCGACCGATGAACGAGGACACCGAACCGGCGACACCCCCGACGAGGTCGGCGGTCAGCCGACGCGGCGTCCTGCTCGGGCTGGCCGCGGTCGGGGGGATCGCCGCGGCGGACGTCGGCGGGTTCCTCTACGCGGGAGGCTGGTTGACCCCCGATGTGTTGACCCCGTCGCGACTGACCGACCGGTTCGAGCAGGTGTACGGCAGGCACGACGGATTCCGGCGCAACCACGCCAAAGGACTCAGTGCCACCGGGCATTTCATCAGCAACGGGGCTGGGACCGCGGTGTCCACCGCCGCCGTCTTCCAGCCCGGCCGGATTCCAGTCACCGGCCGGTTCTCACTCTCGGGTGGCCTGCCCGACGCCGCCGACGCAAACGCCACCGTCCGCGGGCTGGGATTGGCTTTTACGTTGCCGAACGGGGAACAGTGGCGCACCGCGATGATCAACATCCCGGTCTTCCTCGACAACACCCCGGAAGGCTTCTACCAACGACTGCTCGCCTCCACACCGGTTGCGGGCACCGGGAAACCCGATCCGGAGAAGATGGCCGCATTCCTGGCCCGGCATCCCGAGACCACTGCAGCGATGCAGATCGTCCGACAGCATCCACCCACCTCCGGCTTCGGCGACAGCACCTTCCATGGGCTCAACGCGTTCAGCTTCACCAACGCCGCCGGGGTCACCGTTGCGGTGCGCTGGACGCTCGTGCCCGAACAACCGGTCCAGCCCCCACATCCAGGGCAGCCACCGGACCGGAACTACCTCTTCGACGCACTGACCCGCACTCTCGCCGGCACTCCCCTGCGGTGGCGACTGGTCCTCACCATCGGCGAACCCGGCGACCCGACCCACGACGCAACCCTGCCCTGGCCCGAGAATCGGCGCACCCTCGACGTCGGCACGGTCACGATCGACTCGGTGCAAACCGAAGAGCCGGGCAACGCCCGGGATATCAACTTCGACCCGCTCATTCTGCCGGCGGGCATCACCCCTTCGGACGATCCGCTGCTCAGCGCACGGTCAGCGGTCTATGCCCGATCCTTCACTCGCCGAACCAGCGAACCCACCCAGCCCAGTGCAGTCACCGTCGAGAAGGGGCTTTCATGAGCGAGAAGACGATCGACCGTCCCACCCGGTTCGCCCTTCCCTCCCGGCTGCTGCACTGGACCATGGCGCCCCTGGTCATAGCCCAACTCGTCATCGGCGTCGCCATGGTGGCTTCGTTGACCGGTTACGACCTGCTGCGGGCCATCCACCGGCCGCTGGGAATCGTCATCCTCATTTTCGTGGTGATCCGTATCGGGAACCGCCTGCTGCACCGCCCACCACGATTTCCGTCCACCATGCGACCGCTCGAACGCCGGGTGGCGAAAGGCTCGGAATACCTGCTCTACGCGCTGCTGCTCGTGCAGCCGGTGATCGGATGGGCCATGCTTTCGGCCGCAGGCTCCCCGATCGTGCTCTACAGATCGCTGCACCTACCAGCGATCGCCCCGCACGACACCAGCGTGTACGCACTCCTGCGACAGTCCCACACGATCCTCGCGTACCTGCTGTTCCTGACCTTCACCGCCCACCTGTGCGCAGTCATGTTCCACACCCTCGTGCTCGGCGACCGAACACTCGACCGGATGACCCTGCAGCCGATCCGCGGGACTACCCCGGTGGCGGAGCCAACCGACAATCACACCTCGACACCGGCTGACGCCACAACGACTACGCTCCATCGACCCCTGAACTAGCCCCCTGAACTAAAGGGTGGTGTGGGGGCCTCCGACATCGCGAGCACCCGTCGACACCAGCCTCGGCTCGAAGCTGCCGCCGCAGCCGCCGGCAGTGTCCGGTGGCCGTAGCCGAACTACGGGGGCGGTACCTTCCTCGACGACCTTGTGAGCACCGTAACGTCGAGTGTCGCCAATTGCCGTCACAGAACACTTCCCGCGAGAACGTTCACCGCGACCACGACGAGAACGCCCACCGTCATGCCCGCGTACACCCAATCGAGCCGTCGGGCGAAGTGGTTGACGGCCAGGATCAGTCCGGCGACGGGTAGTGCCGTGAAGAGGAGTAGCCCGCAGGTGATCGCGGCGGCGGTCCACCGATTGGGCGCCGTGAACGCTGCCATCATCCCGAATGCCGTTACAGCCGTGGCGATCGCGGTTCCCCACCGCCAAAGGCGCGCGAGCCGCGAATGCAAGGACCGATCCTCGCCTTCTGCACGCATCAGTGCACCCGACCGACCATACCGAAGGCGGCGAGGCCCATCGGGATTGCAACCATGACAAGAACCGCAAAGAACACCGCCCGCGTGATGGGTTCGCTCGAACCAGTATCTTTGCGCCGAGGACAGATCCTGCGACAGAACCGACAACGACCGGTGCCGCGAAGCCGAGGTCGACGTCGCCGCGAATCAGTGATCGACTCACCCGAGCGTTACGCGTTCAAAATCTTGTTCAGGTTGCGCGGTGACATCGCGTTCCCCCGTCTGACCCCGCGGAGCGCGACGATCAGCATGACATTATCGGTTGCTTCGGCTCAGCGTTCACGCTCAATCAGGTAGCGGTGATGATCGCGATCGGCGGGGCGATCGGCACCGGCCTGTTCTACGGCTCCGGTGGTGCGATCGCGCAGGCTGGACCCGCGTTGATCCTGTCCTACCTCGTCGCGGGCCTGGTCATCTTCGTGATCATGCGGGCACTGGGCGAGTTGCTGACGTACCGGCCGGTGTCCGGCAGCTTCGCCGAATACGCCCACGACTTCCTCGGCCGGTTCGCCTGGACATACTGGGCGGTGTGGGTGAGCACCTGCATGGCCGAGATCACCGTCGCCGGCAAGTACTAGGTACTGCTAGGACTTTCATGCCGGTGGGTGTGCGCAGGAGTTGATTGCAGCGAAGAATTCGCCGGTGAAGCTGCCGCCGCCGTGACCGGCATCCTCGACGACGGCGAGCCGACTTCCCTCCCACCGACGAGACAGCTCCAACGCAGTGTCGAGAGGACCGGACACGTCGGACCGGCCGTGCACGAGCACCGCCGGAACCCCGGCCAGCACACTCATTTGCCTCGCGGAGCTGGTTCTGTGCGAGGAAGTGGTCGTTGCCCCACTAGTGAGTGACCAGGCGTGCGAACACCATCCGGAACGTGGAATCCCGATAGCGGGGCTGCGGTGCCCATCCCGGGACCAGGGAAACATGGGTGTCCTCCCACTCACGCCATCGCAACGCAGCGTTTTCGCGAACGGCGGAGTCGGGGTGCGCGAGCAGGCGGGCGTACGCGGCCGCCAGGTTCCCGTCACGTTCCGCGGCAGGGACCGGTTCGACGAACCGCTCCCACAGGTATGCGCCGCCGCCGTTGCTCCGGCAGGCCTGCTCATAGGCGGCCAGATGGGCAAGCTTGTCGGCGGCGGCGCTGAAGGCGTGTCGTGACTGCGGGCCGCCGGCGCGGGGATACGAAGGATCCATCCGGCCATGGTCCTCGACCGGAACCATGCTGGAAATCGTCATCGTCGGGTTGATCCGCATCTCGCCCTTCAGGCGGGGTTGCTGTGAACCGCTGGACTCAACTCACCCTAATGGGAGCTACCGGGTCCAGTCAGTAGGGCAGACTCGGTGCTGTAGCCCCGGCAGGTGAGCACTTACTTACCCTGA
>NZ_JBHXWI010000075.1:0-37409 GCF_042671975.1 Rhodococcus sp. NPDC127593
CGGCGTTCGGCGGGTGGGCCGGTTCTCGAGTATGTGGGTCGTTCGGATTTTCAGGTCAAGATTCGTGGTTTCCGTGTCGAACTCGGCGAAATCGAATCGGCTCTCCTCGGATACCCCGGTATCGATCGCGCCGTCGTGAACACCAGCGGCGACCGGTTGGCCGGCTACGTCGTCCCCGCTGCGGGTTCGCTACTGGACACGTCCGCGGTCCTGGCGCACGCCCGTGCGCGGCTGGCCCCGCACATGGTCCCCGCGACCGTGACGGTGCTCGACGCCGTGCCGGTGACCGCGAACGGCAAACTCGACCGCGCCGCCCTGCCGGAGCCGGACTTCACCGCGGCGCGCGCCGCGTACCGGGCACCGCGCAACGCGACCGAGGAGGTTGTGGCCGCCGCGTTCGCCGAGGGGCTCGGACTGGACCGGGTCGGCCTCGACGACAACTACTTCACGCTCGGTGGCACGTCGCTCACCGCGACGAGCGTGATCGCCCGGATCGCCGAATCGTCCGCGCGCGCCGTGCCGGTGCAGTGGATCTTCACCCATCCGACGCCGGAAGCCCTGGCGCACATGATCGCCACGGCGCCGGATGACGCCCGGGCGGAGGATGCCGCCGACCGGTCGCTCGATGTGCTGCTGCCGCTGCGCACCACCGGAACCGGCAGCCCGGTGTTCTGCATCCATCCCGCGATCGGGTTGGCCTGGTGCTTCACCGGACTGGTGCAGTATCTCGGCGACCGTCCCGTGTACGGGCTGCAGTCCCCGGCGCTGACCGACCCGGACCTGCATGTCGATTCCCTGGAGGATCTCGCCGCCCGGTACGTCCAACGGATCCGCTCGGTGCAACCGCACGGTCCGTATCACCTGGTCGGCTACTCGGTCGGCGGTCAAATCGCCCATGAGATGGCGGTGCAGCTCGCGAATGACGGCGACGAGGTGGCCACCCTCGCGATGCTCGACACACACCTGACCGGAGGATACGGTCACACGACGGAGAAGCCCACCGTCGCAGCGCTTCTGGCGGAGTTCGGCGCGGTGGTCCCGGGTGAGGAGGATGCGGCGGCGACCACGGATCGTGCGGTGGAAGTGCTGCGTCGCACCGGCGGACTGTTCGCAGCTGTGACCGTGGACGATCTCGATGCCGTCCACCGGGTGTTCACCCAGACGGTCGACCTCGCCCTCGCGCACCGTCCGTCGACACCGATCGGTCTAGACCTGCTGTACTTCGGCGCGGCGGATTCGGTGGATGCGCCCACCGGCGTCTCCGCGTGGAGGCCTCACATCAGTGGCGCGATCCTCGAACACGCCGTTCCCGTCTCGCACCAGCAGATGACGAGCCCGGAAGCGCTCGCCGGCATCGGCCCCGTCCTCGCACACCACGTGAACCTCGCCGACCGCCGGCTCGCCCTGTCCTAGGCGCTCACGCCCAGGCGGCGCGTACTCGCATCCGGTGGCGAGCGCGCCCGCGCCCCGCCCCGGGCCGCGCGGACGGTCTCATCCGGCCTGAAACGCGTGATCCATCACGAACTCGGCATCGACGGCCGCGCGATTGCCGAACGCGCCGACGTCGGCAATCAGCGCATCACCGATCATGGCCGTCTGGTTGCGCACCCTGAACGGCGTGCACCGGTTCGAACTGCGTCGCGAGATGCTCCTGCCCGGGTCGCGCGTGGCGGACCGGTCGGTGGTCATGCAGATCAGGGGCGGGCCACAGGACCGGTAGTTCCCGTGTCCCCACCGGGCGGGGCATGACCACCCGCTCTCGGGTGCCGACCATGGCCGGATCGGCACCCCATCGCCCGTCGCCCGAGATCACCGCCTCGGTGTGAGGCTTGACACATAGTAAGTCTGACATCTAACGTAATTTGTATCACTGTTAAACGTGACAAAGGTGCGCTTTCCACCGATCCGGTCATGAGGCGATAGGAGCTCACGTTGGCTCATGTAGTAACTCAATCCTGCTGCAACGACGCGAGTTGCGTCTCGGTGTGCCCCGTCGATTGCATTCATCCGACTCCGAACGAGCCCGGCTACGGTCGCGCGGAGATGCTGTACATCGATCCGGTCGGCTGCATCGACTGCGGCGCATGTATCGATGCGTGTCCGGTCGACGCGATCGTTCCCGACTACGACCTGACTTCGGAAACGTTGCGCTACGAGGAGATCAACGCGGCCTATTACGCCAACCGGAATCAGCCCATCTATGCTGCCGAACCGCCTGTCGCTGCGGTGGTCCAGGTATCAGAACGCGCACTGCTGCGGGTGGCGATCGTCGGGTCCGGGCCGTCCGGCTGCTACGCGGCGGAGAGCCTGTTGTCGCGAAGCGGTCCTGCCGTGGAAGTCTCCTTCTTCGAGAAGCTTGCTACCCCGTTCGGGCTGATCCGATTCGGTGTCGCACCCGATCATCAGGGGACCAAGGCGGTTGCCTCGTTGTTTCAGAAGACGGCGTCGCGGAAGAACGTCGACTTCTACCTGAATGTCGAGGTAGGCGCACACCTGACTCACGACGAGTTGCTCGCACATCATGATGCGGTGATCTACGCGGTCGGCGCCCCTGCTGATTGCGCATTGGGGATTCCCGGCGAGGACCTGCCCGGAAGTCATTCGGCAACGGAATTCGTGGCGTGGTACAACGGTCATCCCGATCACGCGCACCGTCCCTTCGACTTGTCGGGCGAGCGTGCAGTCATCATCGGAAACGGCAATGTCGCGTTGGATGTGGCCCGAGTGCTCGTTGCGAGTGCGGCCGAGCTGTCGAAGACCGATATCGCCGGGCATGCATTGGAAGCGTTGTCGGTGAGCAGGATCGAGGAAGTGTTCGTGGTCGGGCGGAGAGGTCCGGCGCAAGCGGCGTATTCGACTCCGGAGTTGCTTGCGCTCGGCTACCTTTCCGGCGTGAATGTCGCGGCGGAACCTGGCGACGTGGCGCGGGAGGCGTCGACGCCGTCGTCACCCGGTGGGCACCCCGGCTCGATCGGCGCGATGAAATCGAGGATCGTCGCGGAGTTTGCGACTGCCTCGGCCGCGCCGGGAGGAAAACGTATTACGTTGCGCTATCTGCTTTCTCCGGTGGAGGTGCTGGGACGCGACCGGGTGGAGGGGATCCGCCTGATCCGCAACGAGCTGGTTCCGGATCAGGAGGGCCACTCGAGGGCGGTGGCGACGAGTGTGGTCGAGGACATCGACTGCGGCCTGGTCCTTCGGTCGGTGGGGTACCGGGGGATCCCGGTCGCAGGAATCCCTGTCTCGGGCGCACGATCCACGATGCCGAACGACGGAGGCCGTGTGCTGGATCCGAACTCGGGGAGTCCGATGCCCGGTGTGTATACCGTCGGTGGATCAAACGCGGTCCCTCCGGTGTCATCGGAACCAACAAGGCCTGTGCCGCCGAAACGGTCGACAAACTCGTCGACGACTTTCATGGCGGTCGATTGACGGCACCCTGGGGCGGTCGGCAGGAGCTCCGCAGACTGGTCGCGGATCGAAGGCCCGAGTGCATCGACTACGACGGATGGAAAGCGATCGACGCGTACGAGCGGCGGCTCGGCAGGGAGTAGTGCCGGCCGCGTGTGAAGTTGGTGGATACCGCCTCGATGATTGAAATCGCTTCGCGTACAGTTATTTCTGGCTGACATTACCTCGGTACGCCGATTCGCCGCGCGTCCGAGAAAGTGATTGACGTCTCATAGCCTAACGATATAAGGTTTATTTGGATCGGAGATGCGGCCCGCACCCGATCCACTCGAGCGGCGACAGCCCCGCCGTCGAGGATCGGAAAGTCGCGCCACCCAACTGCGTTGGACGCTGTCCCGCACCGCGAGTCTCCGGAATCTGACGAACCATCACAGAGGAGTTCACATGAAACTTCAGGACAGAGTCGCCGTCATCACCGGAGGTGGATCCGGGCTCGGACGCCAGGGCGCACAATTGTTCGCATCGGAAGGTGCGAAGGTGGCGGTAGTCGACATCGACGGCGACCGGGCCGAGCAGACGGCGAAATTGGTTGAGCAGCAAGGTGGAACGGCGATCGCCATCACCGCCGATGTGAGTGACGAGGCCGCAGTCCATCGCAGCGTCGAGACGACCGTCGAGCGGTTCGGCAAGCTCGACATCATGTGGGCCAACGCGGGTGTCGTCTCCCGTGGCGGTGTGCCGTCGGTGGCGGGCGGCGAGCACGTGGAGTTCCAGGACCTCACGGATGCCGACTGGCAGTACGTTCTCGGGGTCAACCTCAGTGGCGTCGTGTACTCCTGTAAGGCTGCGGTGCCGGCGATGCGGGCGAACGGTGGTGGCACCATCCTGGCAACGTCGTCTGCGGCTTCCTTCGCCGCCTATCACAGTATTGCGATGTACTCGGCGACGAAAGCCGGTGTCAACGGCCTGGTTCGCGGGCTCAGCCTGGATCTCGGACGTTATGGAATTCGCGTCAATGCTCTCGCTCCCACGCATGGGATGTCTCCGAACTTTTTGATGGGTCCGGGCGCCCCGGTGATCGGCCAGTCCTACGAGGAGACCGCGGGGCCGTGGGATCCGGGTGTCTCGCCGATTCCGCTCAAGCTCCAGCGTCCGCCGTCGCTCGTGGACAATGCGAAGGTCGCACTTTTCCTCGTGTCGGACGACTCCGCGTACATTTCGGGTCTGACGCTGCCTGCGACGGACGGCGGCACCCTGTCACGTGTGGCAATGATGTTCGAAGAGGACGCACCGAATCCGACGCTTTCCGTCGACTGAGTGGAGCGTCCGTCGATGACCATTCATGCGCAGAAGCGTGCGCTGTCGTTGAAGGTCGACCGATCCGCGTGTGCCGGACACGGCCTCTGCTACGGTTCGGCGCCCGAAATAGTCGACAGCGACGACCAGGGCTACCCCGTGGTCGTTGCCGAACCGGTTCCACAGGAACTACGAGACCAACTGGGTGCCCTCGTCGAGATGTGCCCCGAACGCGCGCTGAGCGTCGAACACCCGACTTCGGAAGGCTGAGAAGCAGTGACGACTACCCATCTACCCGACAAGCTCATCGTGGACTTCGACGTCTATGACCAGTCCTTGGCGATGCCTGAGGATGTGTTTCAGGAACGAGCTGCAGCGCTGAGGGCAATCGGCCCCGTCGTGTACTCGAAGGCACACGGCGGACACTGGATCGTGACGCGCTACGAGGAGATCCACCAGGTCTTGCGTGATCCGGAAACATTCTCCAGCTACCCGAACAACCTCGTGAACGCGGGTCAGGGGAAGTTCATCCCGATCGAACTCGACCCGCCGGAGCACGCGTACTACCGGCAGGCGCTGCAACCACTGTTCAGTCCCAAGCGGATGAAGGAACTCGAGCCCCGGATCCGTGACGTCATCAACGAGCTAATCGACGATTTCGCGGCACGCGGTGAAGCCGAGTTCATCTCGGAGTTCGCTCACGAGTTGCCGACGCGAGTGTTCCTCGCCCTCATGGGTTGGCCGCTCGAAGACGCCGAGATGTTCACCAAGACGACAGACATCGCACTGCAGGGTATTCCCGGGGGAACGGAGGAACAATCCGCCAAGGCGCGCGAGGATGCGGCCAACCAGATCTTCGGATACTTCGGTGCCATCGTGGCCGGGGTACGTTCGGGTGAGACCACCTCGGACACTCTGACCGCACAGATCATCAACACCCCGATCGAGATGGAAGACGGGGTACGGCTCCTCACCGACGAAGAGCTTTACCGCATGTTCTTCCTTCTGCTCATCGCGGGTCTGCACACTGTCCAGGGTTCACTTGCCTGGGGAATCATCCACCTGGCGAACAATCCGGGTCAGAGGCAGGAGATCGTGGACGATCCCGACACCGTCCCGGCGGCGGTCGAAGAGATCCTGAGGATCGAGGCCGCCGTCATCGCGGGCCGGCGAGCGACCCGCGACGTCGAGATCGGCGGAGTCACGATCGCGGAGGGGGACCAGCTCATCGTGCTGCTCTGCTCGGCGAACCGCGACGGCGCCGAGTTCGAGGATCCGGACGAGCTGAGGATCGACCGATCGCCCAATCGTCATCTGTCCTTCGGTGCCGGGCCGCATCGGTGCATCGGGTCTCACCTGGCACGAATCGAGCTGAAGCTGGCCATGGAGGAGATTCACCAGCGCCTGCCCGACTACCGCCTCGTTCCGGAGGACCCGCCGCTCCTGCATGCGAGCCAGGTACGCGGTTGCATCCGACTCCCGATCACCTTCACACCCTCGTCCTGAGGCCGAGATTCGAGGCAGTCGTCCGTTGTCCCGTGGGACTTCGGACAACTGTCTCGTTCTTTTGGTAATGGGCTGGGCCCGCCGGCACCGGAGATGCAACATCTTACGTGTACTGTCATTTGTATTGTGACTGGTCGGGGTGGCTGGTCGGAAGTGACCGTGTCTGGAGCGAGGATGGCAAGAAGGAAGACCGCCGGCGTGCTGAGTCAGGACGCCGATGTCGCACGGTCTCAGATACTTGTGGCTGCCCAGACGATGATTCTTCGTTTCGGAATCTCGAAGACCACGATGGAGGACATTGCCAAGGAGGCTGGCGTTTCACGCCCGACCGTCTACCGGTACTTCCAAGATCGCGAAACGCTCACGACCGAGCTGATCAGGTGGCGATCGCGCCAGACGCTCGAACGCGGCCGGAAGTTCCTGATGGGGTGTGCAACGTTCGAGGACAGGCTGATCGAAGGCCTCATCTACCTGGTCTACGACGGAATCAACGATCCGATCGTGCGCATACTCGTCAGTCCTGAACACGTCGGCGGGGATTCGTGGCTCGAGACCATCCCCCTCGCAACGAGTCTGACCACCGAACTCTGGGGGCCGATCTTCGACGACGCCAAGTCCAGCGGCGAGATGAGAGCGGATATCGACACTGACGAGGCGTGCTCCTGGATCACCCTCGTGCAGCTGATGCTCGCACCGCGACTGGACAATTCGGACCCGAGCGATCCCTCGCACCGGCAGATGATGAGGCAGTTCGTCCTACCTGCCTTCCTGCCGTAGTTCCCGCCGCCGGCGGCGTCGTCCATCGCGGACTCAGGCGCCGGCAGGCAACAGCGAGGGGATGAGGAAGGCGCGTAGCTTCTCGCGGAACCGTTCCAGTGAGCCGGTGCCGCCGTTGAGCTGGCTGATGCACATGATCTCGAGTTCCGAGATCCACTCGCACAGCAGTGTCAGATCGGCGTCGGCGCGGATGTCGCCTGCCTCCTGGGCTTCGCGCAGAATCGGCTCCCACAGTTCACTCGTGAGTTCGACGGCCTTGCCCGACGTGGTGAGCAGTGAGTTCGCCAGCGTCATCTCCGACGGGGAAACCAGCAGGTGCACCATGGGGTCCCGGAGGCCGCTCTCGACGTTGTTGCAGATGCCCTCGACGAGGCGCTCCTCGATGGTGGGCCACTTCGCGATGAAGGCGCGGGCCGGCTTCATGTTCTTTCGCGCGCGCCGGGCGACCGATTCGATGATCAGACTCTCGCGGTCCGAGAAGTATCGGTAGACGGTCGCGCGGGACATGTCCGCTGCGCGTGCGACGTCTTCCATGGTCGTCTTCGTGATTCCGAAGCGTTCGAAGCACGACTCCGCTGCAGCGAGGATCGTCGAGCGGACGTCGGTCGCGGGGTCGTTTCCAGTCCTTGCAGCCACGAGCAAACAGTACCGTCCCGAATTTGCATGAGACGCTAGACAATGAATGTCTCATGTGCCACTCTCGGTGTATGGAGCGCGAAGACAAGATCACACTCACCGAGCGACTGATCGCACATGTCGACAACAACAGCACCGACTACGCGGACGACCTGCTTCGAGTGCCGTTCTCGGTGTTCAACGACCCCGAACTCGCCGAACGTGAGCGCAAGGTGGTCCGACGGCTGCCGCACATCGTTGCCCACGTCGACGAGCTGAAGAAGGCGGGCGACTTCGTCACGACCGAGCTGATCGGCACGCCACTGCTGGTGGTGAAACAGACGGACGGCAGTGTCAAAGCCTTCTCCAACGTCTGCCGGCACCGGGGCGCGAAGGTGGAGTTCGAGGATTCGGGCTGTAGACGCGTCTTCAGTTGCCCCTATCACAACTGGGCGTACGGTCGCGGTGGTGATCTGCGGGGAATGCCCCACGCGGAGGGCTTCGACGGAATGGATCGCTCGCAGTACGGGCTCGTCGAATTTCCCTGCGAGGTACGGCACGGTCTCGTCTGGGTGGTCCCGACGGTTGGAGCCGATCTCGACATCGCCGCGATTCTCGGCGCGAAGCACGACGCGGAGGTGACGTCGACCGGAATGACGGAGTCGTTCCAGGTGCGCAAGGAGACCTGGAAGCTCGACATGAACTGGAAGATCGCCGTCGATGGCGTGCAGGACTCGTACCACCTGTGCCAGTTGCACACCAAGACCGTGTGCAACTATCTCGAGGGAAACATCACGGCGTACGACCTGGTGGACCGATCGTGGCGAATCGTCGTGGCCCGCAAGTCGATCACCGAGGTTCGCGGTGCCGATCCGGACTCGTTCGACGTCCGCGACTACTCCCTCGCGAACTACACGATCTATCCGGGCACCATGCTCGTGACGGAGCCCAATCACTTCGAGATCTGGACGATCGTTCCCGACACCGAAGACCCCAACGTGTCGTACTGCACCATCCGTCTGCTCTCCCCGAAAGAGCCCGAGACGCCGCGGGAGAAGCGGATTCTCGACAAGAACTGGGAACTCCTCATGGAGACCTTGCATGCCGAGGACTGGTTCGTCACGAAGACGATCACCGCCAACGCGGCGCACGGGCAGGTCGAGGAGCTGATCTACGGACGAAACGAGCTCCCCGGTCAGGTCTTCCACAAGATGATCACCCGGGATGCCGAGGAGGTCGCTCGACAGGAGGCCGCGGTCGGCGGTGCGAGGTGACGTCGGGCGACCTGCGTCGATCGTCCCCGGCTCCCGGGGTGTTGCAGCTCGACCTCGCGCGGCCGGACGTGCACAACGCGATCTCGCTCGGGCTGCAACGTGAGCTCGATGCCGCGCTCGCGGAGGCGGCGGGCGACCCGGACGTTCGGGTGGTGGTACTGGCGGGAGAGGGCGCGACTGCGTTCTCCGCCGGATACGACCTGAAGGAACTCCGCGCGATGACCCCGGATGCCGGAGTCCTGAGCATGCTCGAACGGGAAGAGCTGCTGTGGCGGTACTTGACGTTCCCCAAACCGACGGTCGCCGCGGTCCAGGGGATGGCCTACGGCGCGGGAACCCTGCTGGCAGTGTGTTCGGATCTGCGGGTGGGAGGCCCCGGCACCCGTCTCACCGTCACCGCGGCGAAGTACGGCGGGGCCAACCTGACGTGGGTCCTCGACCAGCTGATCGGCGCCGGGCCGGCCCGCGATCTACTGCTGACCTCGCGGGCGGTGACCGGCGAGGAGGCCTTCCGGATGGGGCTCGTCTCCCGGTACGCGGCCGACGGCGACGTTCTCGGCGCTGCGCTCGAAGCGGCCGAACAGATCGCGGCTCAGCCACCCGAATCGATGCGCGAGATCAAGGCGCTGCTGCTCGAGGGAGCGGGGAACGGTCTGCGGAGCCGGTACGACCGGGAGAACGTCGTGTCGCGCACGACCCTTCGACCACGCCCGGTCGAGGACATGTTCAGCTCGTACTTCGAAAGTCGCGCAGAGTGATTCGTGGTTCTTCCTCCACAGAAAGTGAGGTCCGGATGGACGCCGCCACCGTCTCGACTGCCGACGACATCTGGAGTCCCAGCTGGGACGACCCGTTCGAACCGACTACCGGCGGTGACGACGAGTTCGCGGAACTGACCGACGCCCTGCGCGCGGTGCAGGAGGCCGTCACTCGCAGCCGCCCCACCCCGGACGCGGCGAGCCGGGCAGCGCGAACGCTCCGTGACCTCGCGGCCCGGCTGGCAGAGTTCGAGGTCGGTGAGGACGAGCAGATCTCCGGCCGGCGCTGGGACCTCGCGGGGCGGGCGCAAACCCTCACGCCGTCCCTCCATCTCGACGAGGTGACCGACACCCGGGCGCGCGGGCACGTCGTCGTCGGCAGATTCCATTCCGGGCGATACGCGATGAACGGTGGCGTGACGCCGCTGATCTTCGACGAGATCCTCGCGCGCCTCGCCAACAGCAGCGGCAGACCGTGGGCCCGCACGGCGTACCTGCACGTCAACTATCGAGCGCCGGCGCCACTCGACGTCGAATTGCGGGTGGAGGCGGAGTTCGCCGGCCAGGACGGCCGCAAGCGCTTCATGCGCGGTGCCATGTATCACGGAGACGTTCTCGTGGCCGACGTCGAGGGACTTTGGATCGAACTGAAACCTGAACAGACACAGAATGTCTCGCTGGCCGTGGGTCGGGGAGCGGAGGAGGATTCATGAGTGGGTACTCGCTGTTGGACGGAGTGCGGGTCCTCGAGGTCGCCCAGCTGGCCCCGGCCTCGCTGGGTGGGCACCTCGCGGACCTCGGCGCCGAGGTGATCAAGGTGGAGTCGGGGCCGCTCGGCGACCCGGTGCGCATCGGGGGCAGCCGGGCGATCGGCGACCCGGACGGACCGGCGTTCATGCACCTTCGGTGGAACCGCGGCAAGAAGTCCGTCGCGCTCGACCTGCGCAGCCCCGAGGGCAAGCAGGCCTTCCTCGACCTCGCCCGCTCGTGTGACGCCGTCGTCGAAGGCATGCGCGGCGGCTACCTGGACTGGCTCGGAGTCGGCTACGAGCAACTGCGACAGGTGAATCCGAAGATCGTGCTGTGCACGGTGTCGGGCATGGGCACCGACGGCCCGTACCGGGTTCTGGGTACCGGCGGTCCCGTATTCGACGCCTATGCCGGGCTCCGCGAGGTGAACACTCCCGCAGAGCCGCCGACCCAGGGCATGGCCGGCTCCACCACGCCGCCGATCGCGATGTACGCCCTCGGC
Source organism: Rhodococcus sp. NPDC127593 (assembly GCF_042671975.1). Lineage (NCBI taxonomy): Bacteria > Bacillati > Actinomycetota > Actinomycetes > Mycobacteriales > Nocardiaceae > Rhodococcus > Rhodococcus sp. NPDC127593. The sequence goes on from NZ_JBHXWI010000075.1 coordinate 10,890, forward strand.
GCGTACGGGGCGATGGGGCTGCTCGCTGCCCTGCACAAGGCCGGAGCCACCGGTGTCGGGTGCCACGTCGAGGTGGCGGGCATCGACGTCGCGGCCGCGTGGATGCCGGACCTGGTGGATGCGGAGCTGAACAAGGATCGCTCGATGCCGCGTCCGTCCTGGCTCCCGGACGGCCGTCTGCCCGACTGGCCACGGCTCGAGGCCTACCGCACCAGCGACGGCGAGGCGATCCTGTTCGGGTCGCACGTGGAGAAGTTCTGGCACAACTTCCTGGTCGCGGTCGGGCGCCGGGACCTGGTCGGCGTCGACCTCACCAGCACCGACGAGGGCGCCGCCGCCCGTGCGGACCTGGTGTGGCGCGCGCTGACGGAGATCTTCGCGCAGCGCACCCGCGCCGAATGGGTGCAACTGTTCCTCGAACACGGCATCGCGGGAGGTCCGGTCAACAGCGTGGCCGACATGCTCGCGGACCCGCACTTCCGGGCGCGGGAAAACACCTACCGGGTCGACTACCCGGGGGTCGGCGAGCTCGAGTTCGTGGTCAGCCCGGTGCGTGTCGCCGGGGAGAAGTTCGCGCCCGCGCTGCCACCGTTCGTGGGTGCGGACACCGCGGAGGTGCTGCGCTCGGTGGCTCGGTACGACGACAAGCGGATCTCGGCGGCGACCGACCCGAGAAGTGCTCGGCGCGAGGTGCCTCCCGCCGGCTGACCGGGCGCATCCCGCAGGAAAACGACACCCACACGAAATATGTTGTGTGGGTGTTGTTTTCGTGCGAAGGGCCGGTTCTACCGGGTGCCCGAAATTTCCGAATCGAGCATTGCGTCATTCGCCTACAGCTGTTAGGTTTACGGCACACGAAGTGAGGGTGGTCACACCCGGCTGACGAGCATGAGGAGCACAGATGAATCTCGCGGACCTGACCCGGTTCTGGGGTAAGACGCGTTCGCAGCAGCAGGCCATCGTGTTCGGGGACACATCGCAGACCTGGGCCGAGGTCGACGCGATCACCGACGCGCTCGCCCGCGGACTGGCGGCCCGTGGAGTCCGCAAGGGCGACCGCGTGGCGGTGATGATGCTCAATCGTCCCGAACTCGCGCATGTCATCCTGGCGACCCTCAAGCTCGGCGCGATCAGCGTCCCGCTCAACTTCCGGCTCACCGCCAAGGAGTTGGCGCCGATGGTGGTCGACTCCGCGCCGCGCGTGGTGATCGTCGAGGACGGCTTCGCGCCGCTGCTCGAGGTCGCCGCCGAGCAGACGGAGTTCGAGACCTACGCGATCGGGGGCAGTGCCCATCCGCCGTACGAGCGGCTGATCGACCCCGGAACCGCGCCCGTCGTCGCCATCGCCGCCGACGACCCCGGCTTCATCTGCTACACCTCGGGGACCACCGGCGTGCAGAAGGGCGCCCTGATCACCCATCGCAACGCGATGACCCCAGGCATCTCGCAGTCGATCACGTTCGGATTCTCGCATCGGGACCGGGTGCTGTGCTCTGCCCCGCTGGTGTACACCGGCTCGGTCCTGTCGATCTTCATGCAGCTCGTCGTCGTGCCCGGCGCCACGATGGTCCTGCTGCGCGAGTACGACCCGGAGATCGCTCTCGACACGTTCGAACGCGAGCAGATCACGGCCACCACGACCGTCCCGGTGATCTGGGAACGGATGACGATGCTGCCGGACTTCGGCGCCCGTCAGCTCGCGAAGTTCACCTTCGCCGGCACCGGCGGCGCGCCGGTCAGCCTGGACCTGCTCGACTTCTACCGCTCGCACGGCATCCCGCTCACCCAGTGCTACGGCCTGACCGAGGCATCCGGCATGGTTTCGACCCTCGCCTACGAGGACGCCGTGTCGCGGCCCGGTTTCGCGGGGCTTCCGCTGGTCGGCACCCACATCCGGATCGGTGAACCGGGAGTCGATACCCCGGCCGGCGAGGTCGGCGAGATCCTGGTCCGCGGCGAGCACGTGCTGCGGGAGTACTGGAACAAGCCCGAGGCCACCCAGGCGACCCTCGGCGACGGGTGGCTGCGCACCGGCGACCTCGGCATGCAGGACGAGGGCGGATTCCTCAAGATCGTCGACCGCAGCAAGGACATGCTGATCTCCGGCGGACTCAACGTCTACCCCGCCGAAATCGAGAAGGCGCTGCACGGCATCGACGGTCTGGTCGATCTCGCCGTCATCGGGGTCAAGGACGACCGGTGGGGCGAGGTGCCGATGGTGGTGTTCCACAGCGAGCGTCCCGCCGCCGAGATCGTCGCCGACATCGCCGAGGTCGCCGGCGAGAACCTGGCAAAGTTCAAGCGCCCCAAGCATGCCGTCGCCCTCGGCGAGCCGCTGCCGCGCACGTTCTCCGGCAAGCTCGCCAAACCGTCACTGCGCCAGCGCTTTCCCGAGGTACCCGCCGGCGCGCTCGCGGTCGACGGCACCGTCACGCCGGTCTGAAGCATGACTTCGAGGCACGCCTTCGGCCTGCCCATCCAGCTCGAGGCTTCATCCCCCGCGGTTCCCCCACCCGAGAGGAATACACGTCGTGGCCCCCACTCGTGAAGTCGACATCTCCCAACTCATCGACACCGCACCGGTGTCGGCCCTCCAGAAGCGTGCCATCGCGCTGTGCCTGGCGCTCGCGATCCTCGACGGCATGGACGCCCAGCTGATCGGATTCGCGATTCCCGCGCTGTCCGAGGACTGGGGCCTGTCCAAGGCGTCGTTCGGACTGTTGCTGGCACTCAGCAGCGGCGCGATGGTCGTGGGCAGCCTGCTGTTCGGTCCGGTCGCCGACCGGTGGGGCCGGCGCCGGGTGATCCTGCTGTGCACCGTGCTGTTCGCGGTGTTCACGCTCGCGTCCGCGTTCGCGCCGTCGATAGGTGTGCTGATCGTGCTGCGCATCCTCGCCGGAATCGGGCTCGGTGGCGTCACCCCGAACCTGATCGCACTGACCAGCGAGTACAGCCCCGCCCGCAGCCGCTCCACCATGGTCACCATCGTCGTTGCGGGCATGTCCCTCGGGGGCTTCCTCGGCGGACTCGCTGCCGCTCAACTGATCCCGACGTACGGGTGGCAGTCGATCTTCGTGGCCGGCGGCGTCCTTCCGCTGATCGTCGCGGCCCTGGCGTGGGCCGGGCTGCCGGAGTCGGGCAAGTTCCTCGCTGCCCGCGGTGATCACGCAGGCGCCGCGAAGATCCTCTCGGCGATCGCCCCACACGCTGGAATCAGCGCGTCGGTGACATTCACGGTGGATGCCACGGTGGCCACGAAATCGCCCATCCGGGAACTCTTCGCCGGCGGTCGGGCGCTGGACACGATCCTGCTGTGGGTGGTGTTCGTCATCAACTTCCTGGTGATCTACTTCCTGTTCGGGTGGATGCCGTCGCTGTTCAGTCAGGCCGGGCAGAGCGCGTCCCACGCGATCCTCGCCGCCGCGCTGTTCAATCTCGGCGGTATGGCGGGCGCGCTGTCCGTCGGGTGGATCACCGACCGGGTCGGCGCCGCGTGGGCCCGGTCCCGGGGCTCGGACGCCGCCTACGCGGTGGTGATGGCCGGCTACACCGTCGGGGCACTGTTCATCGGCGCCGTCGCGATGTTCCTGGCGAACTCCACGCTGCTGCTGATCACGATTTGCGTCGTCGGATTCGGAATGTCGGGCAGCTCGGCAGGCATCATCGCGATCGCCGCCTCGATCTATCCGGTGGCGGCACGCTCGACGGGGATCGGCTGGGCCATGGGAGTCGGGCGGATCGGATCGATCGCCGGGCCGACACTCGGCGCCGCCCTGATCGCGGCCGGAATGGACGCCCGCACCATCTTCCTGCTGATGATCGTGCCGACCGCCCTGGCCGTCCTCACTCTCGGAGGGCTGTTCGTGCGGGAACGTCTGCGCGGACGCACCGTGGCCGGGGTCGCGGAGTCGGCGGCCGTGCCGGCCGAGGCGCACTGAACCGATGCCACCCGTAACGTCCCGGCGTACCTCGTTCTGCAGGCTGTGTGCCTCCTCGTGCGGGGTCCTGCTCGACGTCGAGGACGGGCGGATCGCACGGGTTCTCGGCGACGCGCACCATCCGATCTCCGGTGGGTACACCTGCCCCAAGGGGCGTCGCGGCGGCGATCTGGTCCACGGGCCGGACCGGTTGACCACCTCGATGCGGCGTACCGCCGCCGGCACCCACGCGCCGGTGCCGGTGGCGCGGGCCGTCACCGACATCGCGGACCGGCTGCGCATCATCGTGGACCGCCACGGACCGGATTCGGTCGCGCTGTTCATGGGAACGCAGCAGAACTTCGCCGCACTCACCCCACCGATGGCCAGGGCCTGGTTCCGGGGCACCGGGTCGCACAAGCTGTTCTCCACGATGACCATCGACCAGTCCGCGAAGTGGGTTGTCGCCGAACGAATGGGAACCTACCGGGGCGGCCGGCAGCGGTTCGAGGACGCCGACGTGTGGTTGCTGGCCGGCACCAACCCGGTCGTCTCCGGCAACGGTGGCGACGGGGACGGTGCGGTGGTGCAGAACCCGTCCGTCACCCTGCGGGCCGCACGCGAGCGGGGACTGCGGCTGATCGTCGTCGACCCGCGGCGTACCGAGACCGCGGCCTTGGCGGACGTGCACTTGGCGCCCCGACCGGGGACGGACGCAGTACTGTTCGCCGGTCTCCTCCACGTCGTCCTCACCGAACATCTCCATGACGCCGACTTCTGTCGCCGGTACACCGCCGACCTGGCCTGTCTCGTCGACGCGGTGGCTGACGTGACTCCCACCGTCGTGCAGCGGATCTGCGGCATCCTTGCCGACCGGGTCCGCGTCGCGGCACGGATGTTCGCGGGCGGGAACCGGGGGATGGCAACCAGCGGGACGGGGCTGTGCATGGGCCCGCACTCGAACCTCGCGGAGCACCTCGTCGCCGCCCTCAACGTGGTGTGCGGCCGGTACCTGCGCGAGGGGGAGCGGGCCGACGACCGCGCCGTCCTCACCCGCCACGTGCCCGCCCGCGCGGAGGTCACCCCGCCCACCCGGGCCTACGAGCACGGATTCCGCAGCCGCATCGACGGGGTGCGGGCGATGCGCGGTGAGCTGCCGTCCGGCATCCTCGCCGACGAGATCCTCGAACCCGGCCCCGACCGCGTGCGGGCGCTGATCGTCTCCGGCGGCAACCCGGCCGCGGCTCTCCCCGACCGCGGGAAGGCGTTGCGCGCGTTGCGATCACTGGACCTGCTCGTGTGCGTCGACCCGCGCATGTCGGACACCGCACGGCTCGCGCACTACGTGATCGCGCCGACCACGATGTACGAACGCCCCGATCACACCGCGATCATGGAACCGTTCTTCCCGCGTCCGTTCGCGCAGTTCACCCCCGCTGTCGTGCCGGCGCCGCCCGGCGTCGTCGACGACTGGCGGTTCTTCCTCGACCTCGCCGCCGCCTCGGGGCAGCCGGTGAAGTTCGCCGGCCGCATTCTCGATCCCGACGCGCCGCCGACGTCCGAGCAGATGCTGGCGATGACGGCCGAGCGGGGACGGGTCCCGTTCGCCGACGTGGTCGGCGCCCCGCACGGACACCTTGCGGGCCCCAGTGGCGCAGTCGTGGGTCCGGTGACCGAGGACGGTGCCGGGCACCGGCTGATGTTGATGCCCGCCGACGTGCGCGCCGAGCTGCGCGCGGCGCTGGCGGACACGGCTGTCGTCGAACACTTTCCGCTCCTCCTGACGGTGCGCCGGATACGCGAGGCCGTGAACTCCACCGGTACCAGGGTGCCGGGGCTCGTTCCGGGTGGTGCCAATCCGGCGTGTCTGCACCCGGACGACCTCGCCGCTCTGGGGATCGACGACGGACAGCAGGTGACCGTGCGCTCGGCGGCCGGACGCTTGCGCGCGACCGCGCGGGCGGACCGCACCCTCGCCCGCGGCACCGTGTCGATGACACACTGCTTCGGCAGCGTCGACCCGCGGGACGACGTCGGGGTGAACGTGAACGTGCTGACCGGAACCGGTGACGGAGTGCAGGCGATCAACGCGATGCCGACCATGACCGCCGTTCCCGTCGCGGTCGGGCCGGCCGCACCCGAGGAGGACGTGTGAAGACCGACACCGAACCGAAAGCCGGACACCGCATCTGCCCACTGTGCGAATCGACCTGCGGTCTGCTCGTCGAACTCGAAGGCCGCGACATCGTGCGGGTCGCGCCGAACCCCGACGACGTGATGAGCGCCGGGCACAGTTGCGCGAAGGGGCTCGGCCTCGGGCGCATCGAGGGCGACCCGGACCGGATCCGGACACCGCTTCTGCGCACCGCGGGCGGTGGATTCCGCGAGGCGACCTGGGACGAGGCGTTCGCCGAGATCGAGAGCAGGCTACCGGAATTCGTCACCGGTGATCCGGGTAGCTGCGCGATCTACCACGGCAACCCGGCCGCCCACCACCTGGACGCCACCTTCTACCTGGGCGAGCTGATCGGCGCCGTCGGCACCAGGAACATCTATTCGCCGGCCAGCGTCGACACGTGGCCGAAGAACCTGGCGCACATGCTGCTGTACGGCACCGGGCTGGGGATGAGCCTGCCCGACCTCGACCGCACCGACTACCTTCTGATCCTCGGCTCGAATCCGATGGTCTCCAACGGCAGCACCGTCACCGCCCCCGGCATGCACCACCGGTTGCAGGCGCTGCGCGAGCGGGGCGGCACCCTCGTCGTGGTGGACCCGGTGCGTACCCGCACCGCCGAGGTCGCGGACCTGCACGTGCCGATCCGCCCCGGCACCGATGCTCTGTTCCTGCTCGGTGTGCTCGCGGTGATCGCCTCCGAGGGACTCGCCCGACCGGAACTGGTCCCGGCGATGGTGGACGGTCTGGACGACGCGCTGGCGATGGCGGCGGAGTTCGACCCCGACGCAGTCGCCGCCGCGTGCGGGGTGGACACCGAGCTGATCCGGACGGTCGCCCGCGGGTTCGCCGCGGCGCCTGCGGCGGTGGCGCATTCGCGGATCGGCACCTGCATGCAGGAGTTCGGCACCCTTGCGAACTGGCTCGTCGAGGTACTTACGATCGTGACCGGCAACCTGGACCGCCCCGGCGGTGCGATGTTCGCGCTGCCGCCGGCCGGCGGGCAGAACACCTGGCCGGTGACCAGACCGCCGGCGTTGACATTCGACCGGTGGCGGTCCCGGGTACGCGGCCTGCCGGAGGCGATGGGGGAGTTGCCCGCGGTGTGTTTCGCCGAGGAGATCCTCACGCCGGGACCGGGCCGCACCCGGGCGCTCATCACCCTCGCCGGGAACCCCGCCCGGTCCCTGCCCAACAGCGGCGCGATCGAGGACGCACTCGGTGCGCTCGAGTTCATGGTCTCGGTGGACTGCTATCTCAACGAGACCACCCGGCAAGCCGACGTCATCCTGCCCCCGCCCCCGGTGACCACCCGGGGACACCACGACGTGACGCTGGCGCACTTCCAGATTCGGAACGTCGCCCGCTACACCCCGCCGCTGCTCGACCTCGCCGACGGCGAACTGGCGGAATGGCAGATCCTGCTGCGGCTGGCCGGGATCGCGAAGGGAACCCCGGACCGTCCGGTCGAGGAGATGGACGACGAGGTGGCCGCCGTCGCGGCCCGGCGCGCCGCGAGACTCGTCGGCTGCGAGCCGGAACGCGCGTTGCGCAGTACCGTCGGCCGCCACGGACCTCAGCGTCTGCTGGACCTGCGGCTGCGCAGCGGACCGTACGGTGACCGCTTCGGCCGCGATCCGGACGGGCTGACCCTCGCGTTGCTGGAGGACAATCCGGACGGCATCGACTACGGGCCGTTGCTGCCGCGCCTCCCGGAGGTGCTGCGCACGCCGGACGGCCGGATCGACCTGATGCCGGAGATGATCGCCGCGGATCTGCCGCGGCTGCGCGCGAGCATCGCGAGGCCGGCCCCGGATCTGCTGCTGATCAACCGACGCCAGCGTCGGGGCATGAACTCGTGGTTGCACAACGCGCTGCCGCAGACGGACGGCGGCCAGTGCGCGCTGCTGATCGGCCCGCACGACGCGGCAGAGCGCGGCCTGGTCGGCGGCGACCGGGTGGCGGTGACCTCCCGCGTCACCACCGTGACCGCGGAACTGCGGATCGACGACGCGTTGCGTCCCGGAGTGGTGAGCATGCCCCACGGGTGGGGCCACGACGGGCCGGGACTGCGGACGTCCCGGTCGGCCTCGGTCCCGGGCAGCAACTACAACGCGCTGGTGGACGACACCACCGACCTCGAGGCGCTGACGGCGTCCCCGATCTTCAACGGCGTCCCGGTCACGGTGACGCGCACGAGCGAGGAGCATCCCTGATGGCGTACGTGGTCACCCAGAACTGCTGCAACGACGCGACCTGCGTCGCGGTCTGCCCGGTCGACTGTATCCACCCGACCCCCGCCGAGCGGGAGTACAAGCGCACCGAGATGTTGTACATCGATCCGGCCGCCTGCATCGACTGCGGAGCCTGCTCCGATGTTTGCCCCGTAGACGCGATCGTCCCCGGCGACGCGGCCGCGCCGGACATCGACCGGTACCGCGACATCAATGCCGAGTACTTCCAACGGAATCCGCGCACCGCGGCGCCGGGGGCGCACGTGCAGCCGCTTCCTCTCGCACTCGCGACCGCCGGCGTCGCCGACCCCCCGGCGCTGCGGGTGGCGATCGTCGGATCCGGACCGTCGGCGTTCTACGCCGCCGAGGAATTGCTGGCCCGCCGCGACATCGCGGCCGAGGTCACCATGTTCGAGAGACTGCCCGTCGCGGGCGGACTGGTGCGGTTCGGCGTCGCGCCGGACCACTGGCACACCAAGACGGTGGACCGGGTGTTCGACCGCACCGCGCGGCGGGACGGTTTCACGTTCCACCTGGGCGTCGAGGTCGGGCGGGACGTGACGATCGACGAGGTGCTGGCCCACCACCACGCGGTGATCCACGCGTCCGGAGCGGCCGGGGACCGCCGCCTCGGCATCCCCGGCGAGGACCTGCCGGGCAGCCACGCCGCCCGGGAGTTCGTGGCCTGGTACAACGGTCACCCCGACCACGCGGACCGCACGTTCGACCTGACCGCGTCGCGCGCCGTCGTGGTCGGCAACGGCAACGTCGCGCTCGACGTCGCCCGCATTCTCGTCTCCGACGTGGAGACGCTGCGCCGCACCGACATCGCCGATCACGCGCTCGACGCACTCGCCGGCAGCCGGATCGAGGAAGTGGTGGTGCTCGGCCGACGTGGACCCGAGCACGCGGCCTGCACCACCCCCGAACTGCTCGCGCTCGGCTCGCTGCCCGGCATCGACGTCCTCGTCGACGGCCCGGTGACGGCAGGCCCGGACGCACCGGCCAAGTTGAAGATCCTGGACGAGTACTCCCGGCGGGAGGCGACTCCGGGGAACAAGCGCATCGTGCTGCGCTTCGGCACCGCCCCTCGGGAAGTGATGGGCGACGGCCGAACCGCGGCCCTGACGGTGACCGACACAGGCACCGTGGACCGGATCGAGTGCGGGCTGGTACTCCGGGCAGTCGGCTACCGCGGGCTGCCCATCGCCGGCCTCCCGTTCGACGAGACCGCCGGAACCGTGGCCAACGCCGCGGGCCGCGTCGTCGAACCCGGCACCGGGCACCCCGTCGCCGGCCAGTACGTGGCGGGCTGGATCAAGCGGGGTGCGACCGGCGTGATCGGCACCAACCGCTACTGCGCCGCTGAGACCGTCGAGGCCCTGCTCGACGATCACCACGCGGGTCTGCTCGCCGCGCGGACCGCGGCCGCGGCGGACCTGACGGCGCTGGTGCGGGCTCGGCGACCTGACGCCCTCGGTGGCGCGGACTGGCGCGCGATCGACCGCTTCGAGCGTGAGCGGGGGCGGGAGGCGGGCCGGCCGCGCATCAAGATCGTGGATGCCGGCGATGCGGCCGTCGTCGCTGGTGCGGCCAGCAGATGAGCCCGGCCGAGTCGACGCACGTGCACACGTTCTGCCGGATCTGCGAGCCAGGGTGCGGACTGCTCGCGGAGGTACGCGGCGACGAGGTCGTCCGGTTGCAGCCCGACAAGACCCATCCGGTGCATCGGGGGTTCTCGTGCCACAAGGGCGTGCACTACCTCCAGGTCCATCACGATCCGGACCGGCTGGACCGGCCGCTGAAGAGGACGAACCCGCGGAGCGAGGAGCGCGGTGTCTTCGAGCACGTCGAGTGGGACGTCGCGGCGCGTGAGATCGCCGCACGACTCCAGGAAGTGCGCCGCGAGCACGGCCGCAACGCCCTCGCCGTCTATCAGGGCAATCCGTCCGCGTTCAACGGCGCCTACTACGCGAACGCCGCGACGATCGCCCGCGGCTTCGACACCCGAATGCGGTTCAGTGCCGGAACGCAGGACACGTCCGCCAAATACGCTGCCAGCGAGGCGATCTACGGCGCGTCGATGGCACATCCGATCCCCGACCTGCTGCACACCGACTACTTCCTGTGCCTCGGCAGCAATCCGCAGGTCTCGCACATGACGCTGATCCACATCTCGGATCCGATGGCCAAGATCCGGGCGGTCAACAAGCGCGGCGGGACCGTGCTGTTCGTCAACCCGCGCCGCATCGAGTCGTCGTCGCCGGAGACCGGTGACGTGCTGTTGATCAAGCCGGACAGCGACTTCTACTTCCTCGCCGGGATCCTGCACGAGATCGTCTTCCGGATCGGGTACGACCGGGCCGAGGTGGAACGTCACGCGCGACGCGTCGACGAGCTACTCGACTTCGTCCGGCGGTATCCCGTCGACCGGGTTGCCGCGGTCACCGGAATCGAGGCCGACGCGATCCGCCGGGTCGCGGCAGACTTCTGTGCGGCGCCGAGTGCGAGCATCTACATGGCCACCGGTGTGAACCAGGGCCGTCAGGGCGCACTGGCCTACTGGATGCTGACCATGGTGAGCCTGTTCTCCGGCAACCTCGGCAGGCGCGGCGGCAACATCTACTCCCGCGGCGTCGCCGACGTGGTGCAGAACTCGAAACGCAAGCGGGAGGACCCGTTCTTCGAGAGCCCGTTCGGGGAGATGCGGACCGTGAGCGGTGATCTGCCCGCAGCCTTGTTGCCGGAGTTCATCGAGAACCCCGACGACCCGATTCGCGCGCTGATCGTGGTGTCGGGCAACCCGCTGCTGTCGGTCGGTGGCGACGAGCGGTTGCGCCGCGCGCTCGGGCAACTCGATCTGATCGTCACGGTCGACCTGTACCGCACGGTTACCGGAGAGGTCGCGGACTACATTCTGCCGGCCACGGATTGGCTGGAGCGGGAGGACGTCAACTTCCTGAACACCATGGGCGTCGCGATGGAACCCTACGTGCAGTACACGCCCGCGGTGGTGCCTGCGAAGGGGGAGCGTCGCGACGATTGGTGGATCCTGTCCCGCATTCAGCAGGAGATGGGTGTCCCGACACTGCTCGACGAGCCGGAACCGAATCCGTTCGCAGCGGTGGACGCCGTGATGCGGGAATCGGGTCTGAGCATCGACGTGCTCGCGACGATGCCGTGCCAGACGGCGGTGCTGCCGGAGGCCGTGCCCTCCGACGTTTTCGACATCGCGGTTCAGCACGAGGACGGCCTGATCGACTGCTGCCCGAGGATCTTTCGGCGTTCGTACCGGACCGTCGAGCGCATCTTCGAAGAGTTGGCCGCGGAGCCCGCCGACCAACTCAAGCTGATCACCCGGCGCACCCATTACATGGTCAACAGCTGGCTGCACAACCTTCCGGTGTTTAAACAGGGTGTCCACCACAGCAATCCGCTGTGGATGAACCCGGACGACGCGCGGCACAGAAGACTCGTCGAGGGCGATGACGTCACCGTGCGCAACCGGCACGGGGAGGTCGACGCGGTGCTGGTGTGCGACGACACCCTTCGTCCGGGGGTCGTGGCTATGACACACGGCTGGGGTCAGGGCACGGCCCGAGGGCTGGACGTCGCGAGGCGCAATCCGGGTGTGAACGTCAACCGGCTCGCTCCCACGGGACGTGACGGCTACGACCCGCTGAGCAACCAGTCGCAGCTCACCGGGATCAATGTCGACGTGGTCCGGCGCTGAACCTAGCGTGAATCTTGTCATCTGAACCAAATGTCTTTAGATTTACCGTTGTGACGCAGAGCATGCTGTGTGGACCTATGGCCGCACCGTCCTGCGCGGCGGCCGGACCGACACCGGCCGCGCCGATACCTCCGGGAGGCATTCCATGAGCGGAACCGTGATCGACGCACTCACCTATTGGGTGCGAACCGTCCCCGACCAGCCGGCGATCGACTTCGCCGGCGACGTGGTGACCTACCGCGAACTCGACACCTGGGCCGACGGCGTCGCCCACGACCTCGCCGCCCGCGGCGTCACGGCCGGGGACCGGGTCAGCTTCCTCGGAACCAACTCGCTCGAGTGGTGCGTGGCCGCGCTGGGCGCGATGAAGGTGGGCGCGATCTCGGCGCCGTTCAACCAGCGGATGCTCGCCGGTGAGTTGACCGCCCTGATCGAGGACTGCGAGCCGTCCGTCGTGTATTGCGACGGGATCCTGCGCCCGCGTCTCGACGAGGTGCACGCGGCGCGCGGCACCTTCGCCGTCGTGGAGTTCGAGCGGGACGTGCGGCCACTCCGCGGCGGCACGCACCTGCCGTTCCGCACGCCGGTGACGGAGCAGTCCGCGCCCACCGCGATCGTGTTCACCAGCGGCACCACGGGCAAGCCGAAGGGTGTCGTGTTCACGCACGCGACGATCGCCGGCGAGATGCACGAGTGGGCGCTGATGGAGCCGATCGAGCAGAACCGCTTCCGTCCGCTGCTCGTGCTGCCGCTGTTCACCGCGGCCGGGATCATCTGGGGCATCTCCCGGACCGTGCTGCACGGCGGCACCCTTCTGCTGCAGCCCGGGTTCGACCCCGAGGCCGCGCTGCGGGTGATGATCGACAGTCGTGCCACCACCCTGACCGGACCGCCGATCCTGTTCGAGCAGATCGCCCGCGTGCCCGGATTCGCGGACGCGGACCTGAGCCACCTGACCACGGCCCACGTCGGGGGTGCCCGGGTGCCGTCGGCACTGGTCGGTACGTGGCTCGCCCGGGGCGTCCAGCTGCGGCAGATCTACGGGCAGACGGAGATCGGCGGGTCGGCCACCGCGATGCCCCGCGACGAGGCCGCCGAGCACCCCGACAAGTGCGGGTTCGGCGGCATCTTCACCAAGATCCGCGTCGTCGACGCCGACGGAAAGGACTGCGCCCCTGAAGAAGTAGGCCAGATCCTGCTGCGAGGCCCGGGCATGATGCCGGGGTACTGGCGCAACGAGGACGCTACCCGATCCACGCTGATCGACGGCTGGCTGCACACCGGCGACCTCGGGAAGCTCGACGAGAACGGCTACCTCACGTTCGTGGACCGACTCAAGGACATGATCATCTCCGGTGGCCTCAACATCTCGCCCGCGGAGATCGAGCAGGTGATCAACCGGCTGCCCGGTGTCGAGGAGGTCGCGGTGATCAGCGTGCCAGACGAGAGGTTCGGCGAGACCCCGGCCGCGATCGTGAAGAAGGCCGAGGGAATCACCGAGGCGGACATCGTCGAGTACTGCAACAAGAACCTCGCCGACTACAAGGTGCCACGGTACGTGGTGTTCGTCGACGGCGGATTGCCCCGGATGGCGAGCGGCAAGATCTCCAAACGGGATCTGCGGGAGACGTATTCCGATGTTCCGCAGACCTACCCGAAGGTGCGGTGACGGCGATGGCGCAGCAACAGCGGGTGGCGGTGGTGACCGGTGGAGGCCGCGGGATCGGGGTCGCGATCTCCCGTCGGCTGGCGGCCGACGGGTTCGCGGTCGCCGTCAACTACTCGTCCAGCGCGGCGGACGCGCAGGATGTGGTGGACAAGATCGTCGCCGGCGGCGGCCGGGCGGCGGCGATTCGCGCGGACGTGTCCGACGCGGCGCAGGCCGAGGAGTTGATCGCCGAGACCACGGCCGAACTCGGCGCGCCGACGGTGCTGGTGAACAACGCGGGCATGAACATCGCGGGCGCGGCCCGCAAGCAGTCGCCGAGCGACTGGGACCGGGTGATCGGCGTCAACCTCAGCGGCGCCTTCTACTGCACCCACGCCGCGCTGCCCGCGATGTACCACAGCGGCTGGGGCCGCGTCATTTTCGTCAGCAGCCCGTCCGGCGGGCGACGACCGTCCCCGGGCATGAGCGCCTACTCTGCCGCGAAGGCGGGACTGGTCGGCATGACCCGGTCGATGGCGCTCGAGGTGGCGCGCCGCGGCATCACGGTCAACACGGTCATGCCGGGATTCGTCGAGACCGACATCATCAGCTCCGGCGGCGAGAACGCGGTGGAAACCCTCGCCGCCCACTGGCCGCGCATCCCGGCCGAGTCGATTGCGTCGACTGTGTCCTTCCTCGTCAGCGAGGACGGCAGGCACGTGTCCGGGGAGGAGGTCGGCGTATGGCTCGGCGGTCCGGTCGGCATCTGAAGGCAGCTCCGCTGCCCGTGCGCACTTTTGGTAGCCAGGACTACCGGAAGTGCGCACGGGTGCGTCAGCGCCTGTAGTTGGCGGGCCACGCCTTCCCGAGGGTCAGCCCCCCGTCGACGACGAGGTTCTGCCCGGTCACGAATGTTGCGTCGTCGGAGACCAGATAGGCGATGGCGCCGGCGATGTCGTGACCCTCGCCGGCGCGGGGGATCGGCTGGAACGACGCCAGCCCCTGCCGTACCTTGTCGACGCTGGCGTCCAGAGCGCCGCCCTCCAGCCCGGCGCCGTGGCCGACGATGCGGGTGGCGACCCCACCCGGGGTGACGGCGTTGACCCGGACGTGGAATTCCGCGAGTTCGCGTGCGGCGCTGCGGGTCATCTGCAGCACGGCGGCTTTCGCGGCGCCGTACGGGTGCGGGCCGAAGCCGGTGCGCACGCCCGCCACCGACGACACGTTGACGACGGTGCCGAACCCCTGCTCACGCATCACCCGGGCGGCGTGTTTGGTGCCGAGGAAGGCGCTGCGCGCCAGAACGGCGAACGAGGAGTCCCACTCGTCGACGGTGGTGTCGGCGACGTACGTCCAGGCGCCGACCCGCCCGGCGTTGTTGACCATCGCGTCGAGGCGTCCGAAGCGCTCGGTCGCGGTGCGGACCGCCGCCGCGACATCCTCCTCGCGGGTGACGTCGGTGTGCAGATAGACGCCGTGTTCGCCGAGGGTGGCCGCGACCGCCTCGCCGCGTTCGTCGTCGATGTCCGTGACCACCACCCGAGCACCCCGCTCCGCGAGAAGTGTGCAGGTCGCAGCCCCGATTCCGCTCGCACCACCGGTCACCACCGCCACTTTGCCGTGCAGTTCCGTCATTGTGTCGTGTCCTTCCTCGACGTCCGTCCGAACAGTGGATCTTGAGGTATTAACCTAAAGGTATTAGCTTGATATGTCGACGGTGCCAATGCGAAGTGGAGGCCGTCGGAACCAGACGAGGGGAAGGCCCCGGATGTCCGAACTGATACTGACCGAGCGGCCGCGGCCGGGCGTTCTGCTGATCCGCCTGAACCGCGCGGACGCCCTGAACGCAATGAACGTCGAACTCGTCGAGGCGCTGCACGCGGTACTCGCCGACGTCCGCCACGACTCCGAGACCCGCGCGATAGTGCTGACCGGGAACGGGCGGGCGTTCTGCGCGGGAATCGACCTGCGCGGCTACGGCACCCCGCCCGGCGCGGCCGACGGCGAGGGCAGGGCGCAGGCGGGCATGCGCGTCCAGCAGCACATCGCATCGCTCGTCGAGGCGTTCCGCGGTGCCAGGCCGCCGGTGATCGCCGCGATCAACGGCGCCGCCGCGGGAGGTGGGATGGCGTTGGCGCTGATGGCGGACGTCCGGCTCATGGCCGACACCGCCGCACTGCATGCGTCGTTCATCAACCGCGGACAGTCCAGCTGCGACATCGGCGTCAGCTGGTTGCTGCCCCGGATGATCGGATTCTCCAGGGCGGCAGAGATTCTCCTCACCGGACGCCCCGTCGACGCCGCCGAGTGCGAGCGCGTCGGCATCGTGTCGTCGGTCGAACCGGCGGAGCGACTGCTGGACGCGGCGCTCGACACCGCCGAGAACATCGCGCGCAACAGCCCGTTCGGCGTGTGGATGACCAAGGAGGTGATGTGGTCCAACCTCGAGGTTCCGAGCCTGCGCGCCGCGATCGACCTGGAGAACCGGACCCAGATCCTCGCCGCCATGACCAAGGACCACCGCGAAGCCGTGCACTCGTTTCTCGAGAAGCGCCCGCCGGTCTATCAGAACCACTGAAGGGCGACAGCTGTGACGAGTCGAGACAAGAATGGGGGGCGACGGTGAAAGTCGGTATCGCCGTGGGATATTGGGAATCCGGACCGCCGCGCAACGTCGAACGTATGCTCGGCGAGGCCGAGGCGCTCGGCGTGGACAGCTTCTGGACGGCGGAGACCTACGGATCGGACGCGCTGACGCCGCTGGCCTGGTGGGGATCGCGCACCTCCACCATCAAGCTCGGAACCGCGGTCTGTCAGATCTCGGCGCGGACGCCGACCGCCCTGGCCATGGCCGCGCAGACGGTCGACCACCTCAGCGGGGGCAGGGTGATCGTCGGTATCGGCGCGTCCGGCCCGCAGGTGGTCGAAGGCTGGTATGGGCAACCCTATCCCCGCCCGCTCGAGCGGACCCGCGAGTACGTCGAGATCATGCGCGCGGTGTGGGCTCGGGAGAAGCCCGTGACCTACGAGGGGCGGCACTATCAGCTCCCCCTCGCCGGTGGCAGCGGCCTGGGCAAGCCGCTGAAGTCGATCGTTCACCCGCTGCGCGAAGACATCCCGGTCTACCTCGGGGCCGAGGGGCCGAAGAACGTGGCGCTGGCGGCGGAGATCGCGGACGGCTGGACCCCGTTGTGGTTCTCACCCAAGAGCGACGAGTTCTACCGCGCCGCGCTGGCCGAGGGGTTCGGCCGGGACGGGGCACGCCGGACGCAGTCGGACTTCGAGATCGCGAACGTGTGCTGGCTGATCGAGAACGACGACGTGGAGAAGGCCGCGGCCAAGATCAAACCCGTCGTCGCACTGTACGCGGGCGGAATGGGCGCGAAAGGCGCCAACTTCCACAACGACGTCTTCACCCGGATGGGCTGGGCCGACGCGTGTGCCGAGATCCAGGAGTTGTACCTGCGCGGACGGCCCGATCTCGCGGCACAGGCTGTTCCGACCGAGATGGTCGAGGACGTCGCGCTGATCGGACCCGCCGACAAGATTTGTGAGGACATCGTGAACCGCTGGAAGCCCACCTGCTTGACCACGCTGATCCTTGGCGGCTGGCCCAGGCCGGAGAATCGGGAACGCATCCTCGAGGCGGTGATGTCGTGACACTCGATCCGCGAACCCCGATCCTCGTCGGCGGCGGACAGATCAACGAGCGGACCGGGGGAGTGGAGCCCGTCGATCTCATCGTCGCGGCGGCCCGCGCCGCCGCCGCCGAAGCGGGATCGTCCCGCCTGCTCGAACTCGTCGATTCGGTCCGGTTGATCGGCATGCTGTCGTGGCGTTATCGCGACCCCGGCGCACTGGTCGGCGAACGCATTGGCGCCGCCGTCCGGCACACCGGCTACACCGGCAGCGGCGGCAGCGGCCCGCAGGTCCTCGTCAACGGGGCAGCCGAGGACATCGCGGCGGGCCGCGCCGACGTGGTCCTCGTCGGCGGCGCCGAGTCGTGGCGGACCCGGATGAAGCTGCGCTCGCAGGGCGTTCGCCCGGAGTGGACCGTGCAGGACGACTCGGTTCCGTCCGCGGAGATCCTCGTTCCCGAGGTTCCGATGGTCTTCGACGGTCAGGCCAGGATCGGCCTCGACCGGCCGGCGTATGTGTACCCCCTGTTCGAACAGGCCCTCCGGATCTCGTCGGGACGCTCGGTGGACGATCACCGTGCGGCGATCGGCGCACTCTGGTCGGGTTTCAGCAAGGTGGCGTCGACGAACCCGTATGCCTGGACCGCCCGTGAATACACGGCCGACGAGATCGTCACGCCGTCCGAGGACAATCGGTGGATCAGCCGGCCGTACACCAAGCTGATGAACTCCAACAACATGGTGGAGCAGGGTGCGGCGCTGCTGCTCTGCTCGGTCGAGGTCGCCACCCGCCTTGGAATTTCGCGCGACCGGTGGGTCTTCCCGCACGCCGGAACCGAGGCGCACGACACGTACGACATCTCCGAGCGGGATGCGCTCGACCGGTCACCCGCCATCCGGATCGCCGGGGCCCGGGCGCTGGAACTGTCGGGGATCGGTCGGGACGACGTCGCGCACGTGGACGTGTACTCGTGCTTCCCGTCGGCCGTCCAGGTGGCCGCGGCCGAGTTGGGCTTACCGCTCGACGATCCCGGTCGAGCGCTGACGCTGACGGGAGGCCTCACCTTCGCCGGTGGCCCGTGGAACAACTACAGCACCCACGCGATCGCCACGCTGGCCACCCGACTGCGCGAGTCGCCCGGGACGTACGGGCTGATCACGGCGAACGGTGGTTACCTCACCAAGCACGCGTTCGGTGTCTATCGGACCGAGCCGCCGAGCGACGGGTTCCGGCGTCAGGACGTTCAGTCCGAAGTCGATGCGCAACCGACCACCGCAGCGCTCACGAGCTACGACGGGACCGGCTCGATCGAGTCCTGGACCGTGGTGCACGGGCGGGAGGGGGCCCCGGAGCGAGGCTTCGTGGCGGTGCGGACCGGGACCGGTGAACGCACACTGGCCGCTACGACGGAAGCGGACGCTCTCGACCGGCTGATCAGCGTCGACGTCGCGCGGGACGAGGTGGCCGTCGCCGCCGACGGGACATTCCGGTTCGCGGACGATTGACTCCGGTTTACCTAACGACATAAGGTATTGGCAATGAGAGCATCCGCCGTGAGGCGTGAGGGCCTCACGGAGAAAAGGAGTTTCGAATGTCTGTCGAAGACTTCCGCGAGCTGTATGAACGGCATGTCGGATACGTGGTGTCCGGAGACATGAAGGCCGCCCTGGCCGACATGGTGCAGGCGAATCTGCCTGCTGTGTTCGACGGCGTCACCGTTCCCCGCGGCGACGTCGACGGATTCGAGATCAAGGACGTCCGGGCCGACGGTGACCGCCGCATCGGCGAGACGGTGTACACGACCCCGAACGGCGTCATCGGCCTGAGATCGATCTGGGAGCGTCACGACGGCCGGTGGCTGGCCGCGGCCCTCGAGAACTTCCCCGCGGACGAAGGGCAGCCCGCATGACGGACGAACCGTGGGGACCGTCCGCCGACGGCCTCGACCAACCGTACTGGGACGGGCTCACCCGAGGTGAGCTGCGACTCCAGCGTTGTGGCACCTGCAAGACCTGGATCTGGGGACCGCAATGGGTCTGCGGGTCCTGCCACACCCTCGACCCGAACTGGGAAGCCGTGACGCCCGTCGGCACCGTGTACAGCTGGTCCCGCAGCTGGTACCCGTTCATCACCGAACTGGCCGACCGGGTCCCGTACGTGACGGTCCTCGTGGAGCTTCCCGAGGCCGGGCACCGCCGGGTGCTCGGAATACTGACCGGCGCCGACACCGACGCCATCCGCATCGGCGACCCGGTCGTCGGGCACATCGAGCACGACGAAGGCGCGACCTGGCCGCTGCTGCGCTGGCGTCGATCCACAGAAGGAGCGCAGGCATGAGTGCACTCACCATGCGCGGGGCGGCCGCCGTAGTCGGCGTGTCCGAACTGCATTACCGCCGCGGCGAGGCCCCGGCGGGCGAACTGAGGATGGCCCTCGAGGCGATCCTCGCCGCGTGCTCCGACGCGGGCATCTCGCCGCGCGAGCTCGACGGATTCGTGTCCTACGCGGGCGGCGGCCACGACGGTGCGGTCATCGGCGGCGCGCTGAGGGTCGACGACGTCCGGTGGTCGAACATGATGTGGGGCGGTGGCGGCGGAACGGTCGCCGCCGCGATCAACAATGCCGCTGTCGCGATCGCCGCAGGGCAGGCCGACTGCGTCGTCGTCTATCGCGCCATGGCGCAGGCGGACACCGGACGTCTCGGATACGCGAAGTACCACTACGGTCCGCACTTCCTCGCGCACGGCGTCGGCTCGCCCGCCCAGGTATGTGCGTTGCGGACACAACGACTGCTCGAGCACGACGGAGTGCCACGGGAGACGATGCGTGCCCTGGTACTCGCGGCGTACCGGCACGCCCAGAACAATCCGACCGCACAGGGCTACGGCAAGCCGCTCGACGAGGCGACGTACGAGTCGTCCCGCCTGATCACCGAACCGTTCCACCTGTACGACTGCTCGCGGGAGAGCGACGGAGCCGTCGCGGTGGTGCTGGTCTCCGCCGACAGGGCGAAGTCGCTGCGACCGGATCCCGCCTATGTCCTCGCGGGCGCCCAGGGGGCCCCCGGCGGTTACTCCTCGATCATCGACAACGACGACCAGTACGCCACAGCGGGATTCGCGGGCACCGCGGGCCGGCCCGGCGTCGCGGACCGGCTGTGGGCCGCCGCCGGTCTCGGACCCGACGACGTGGACGTCGTCCAGGTGTACGAGAACTTCAGCGGGCCCGCCGTCGCGGCCCTCATCGACCACGGCCTGGCGCCGTCCGGTCCCGCCGCCGGCGAGGTCCTCACCGTCGACAATCTCACCGCGGGCGTGGGCAAGCTCCCCGTGAACACGAGCGGTGGCAACATCGCCGACTCGTTCGTCAACGGAATGGGCCTCGCGGTCGAGGCGGTGCGGCAGATCCGGGGAACCTCGACCAATCCCGTGGCACACGCCAAGACGTCACTGTTCATCGGAGGTCCGATGGCGCCGCTCGTCAGCTCGACGCTCTTCGCCCACGAAGACGTGCTGTAGCACCACCGACTCTGTGAGAAGGATCGACATGGACAACATGACTGTGGACCGCGACGCGCTGTTCATCGGTGGCCGTTGGGTCGCCCCGCAGGAGGGTGCGACGGTCGACGTCGTCGAAGCTGCCACGGAGAAGGTGCTCGGACGTTCGGCCGTCGCCTCGGCCGCCGACATCGACACCGCCGTCTCCGCCGCACGCGACGCACTCCGCGGACCATGGGGCGAACTCGACAACCGCGCTCGCGCAGACGTTCTCGACGCTTTCGCGTCCGCCCTGAAGAAGCGCGGTCGCGACACCGCGACCCTGGTGAGCCGCGAGAACGGTATGCCGATCTCACTGTCCGCCGGGGTCAACGGTTTCGGGCCCGCCGCCATGATCCGCTACTACGCCGCGCTCGTCCGCGACGCGGCGTCCGAGGACGTCCGTCCCAGCGCATTCGGCGGGCGCACGGTGGTCCGGCGGGAGCCGGTGGGGGTCGTCGCCGCGATCACCCCGTGGAACTACCCGCAACCCCTCGCCGCGATGAAGATCGCGCCCGCGCTCGCGGCCGGTTGCACCGTGGTGCTCAAGGCCGCCCCCGAAACCGCGCTCGACGCGTTCGCGTTCGCGGATGCCGCCGAGGAGGCCGGTCTGCCTCCCGGCGTCCTGAACATCGTGCCCGCGGGCCGCGAGGCGAGCGCCTACCTGGTGCAGCACCCGGGGGTCGACAAGGTCGCGTTCACCGGTTCGACGGCGGCGGGACGAGCGATCGGCGAGGTGTGTGGCAGGCTGCTGCGCCCCGTCACTCTCGAACTCGGCGGAAAGTCCGCTGCGATCGTGGGTGCCGACGCCGACCTGTCCGTCTTCGCCGCGAACCTCGCCGAGGTCTCGCTGGTGAACAACGGTCAGACGTGTCATGCCAGCACCCGGATCCTCGCCCCTCGAGCACGATACGACGAGGTCGTCGAGGCGGTCACCGAGACCGTCCGGGGCCTCGCCGTGGGGGATCCACTCGACAAGACCACCGCGATCGGTCCGCTGGTCAGCTCTGCCCAGCGCGAGCGCGTGCTCGGCTATATCGAGGACGGGCGCAGTGCGGGCTACCGCACGACGACCGGCGGGGGCGTACCAGCTTCGCAACCCCTCGGCTGGTTCGTCGAACCGACCGTGTTCGTGGACGTGGACAATTCCGCCCGCATCGCCCAGGAGGAGATCTTCGGGCCCGTTCTGACGATCACCCCCTACGAGGACGAGGACGAGGCCGTCGCGATCGCCAACGACTCCGAATACGGCCTGGGCGGTACGGTCTGGACCACCGACGAGGACCGCGGCCTCGCACTGGCCGCCCGCATCCACAGCGGGACCGTCGGTGTCAACCATTACGCCCTCGACCTCGATGCACCGTTTGGCGGAGTCAAGTCCTCCGGTCTCGGACGCGAACTCGGGCCGGAGGGCCTGCACCCGTACTTCGCCACGAAGTCCGTCTACTTCGGAACACGCTGAACAAAAACGCTATTCATCGACTATCAGACATGATCGAACGGAGCAGACGATGACGCTACCGCTGACCGGTGTCCGCGTTCTCGACCTCACCGACGGCCTCGGCGAATCGTGTGGCCGGTACCTCGCCGACCTCGGTGCGCATGTGACGAAGGTGGAAGGTCCGGGCGGCGCCCGCTCACGTCGTGCGGAGCCCGTGGTGGACGGTGTCAGCATCCCGTTTGCGCTCCGCAACGCGAACAAGCGGGGCATCGTCGTGGACGTCGACGATGCCGCCGGCCGGGACCGGCTCCGGCGACTCGCGGCGGAATCCGACATCCTGATCGAATCGCACGCTCCGGGACTGCTGAGTGCGCGGGGAGTCGGTACGGCCGAACTCTCCGCTCTCGCACCGGCACTGGTGTGCGTGTCGGTCACCCCGTTCGGGCAGACCGGACCGTACCGGGACTGGGCGGCCACGGAGCAGGTGCTGTTTGCGCTCAGTGGTGTGCTGTCCCGCTCGGGCGCTCCGGGAGCCGAACCCCTGCTTCCTCCGACAGGTCTGGTGGAGGAAACCGTGGGGATGCACGCCGCCTGGTCGGCGCTGCTCGCCTACTACGATCGGATCCGCACCGGGCGCGGCCAAGTGGTGGATCTGTCCGCCTTCGAAGCGCTCGTCCACGGCTTCGATCCCGGTTTCGGGACGCAGGGTTCCGCGGCCGCGGGACGCTCCGACGACTTTCCCCGCGGGCGACCGGACGCGTCGAACTTCTACCCGGTGTTCCCGTGCGCCGACGGACACGTGCGGATCTGCCTGCTGGCCAAGCGGCAGTGGCGGGGAATGTTCACATGGCTTGGCGAGCCCGAAGAATTCGCCGATCCGAAGTACGACACGATTCCGGCCCGGTTCGCCGCCGCCGACACCCTGCACCCCCTCATCGAGGTGCTCTTCGCGACCCGCACCCGAGATCAACTCGTCGCGGAGGGTGCGGCCAGGGGAGTGCCGGTCGGCGGCGTCCTCTCGCTCGGGGAAGTCCTGACCACCGAGCACTTCGACGTGGCCGGTGCGCTCGCGGACGTGGAGATCGCCGATGGGGTGCACGCGCGGGTTCCGACGGGGTACGTGTCGGTCGACGGCGCACGCCTCGGAATCAGGACCCCAGCGCCCGCGGTCGGGGAGCATGACAGCTCGCCGGAGGCGAAGTGGGAGACCCACACCGGCGAGCCTTCCGGGACGGCGCAGCCCGGCTCGCGGCCCCTCGAAGGTCTTCGCGTCCTCGACCTGGGCGTGATCGTCTTCGGTGCCGAACTGAGCCGCCAGTTCGCGGACTACGGGGCCGATGTCATCAAGGTCGAGAACGCCAAGTTCCCCGACGGGCTGCGCCAGTCGAAGCGCGGCGCCGCGCTGGCCGCCTCCGTGGCCTGGGGGCACCGTAACAAGCGCAGCCTGGGTCTGGATCTGCGCAGCCCGGAGGGCGGGGAGCTGTTCCGTCGCCTCGTCGTCGAGGCCGACGTGGTTCTGGCCAATTTCAAGCCCGGCACACTCGCGTCGATGGGACTCTCGTACGACGAGCTCGCCGCACTCAATCCCCGCATCATCGTGTCCGAGAGCAGCGCGTTCGGCAGTGCCGGACCGTGGAACAACCGGCTCGGGTACGGCCCCCTGGTTCGCGCGGCGTGCGGTGTGTCCGCGCTGTGGAGGTACCCCGGGAACGAGGAACTGCTCTGCGACGGCTCGACTGTCTACCCCGACCACATCGCGGCCCACGTCACGGCGATCGCGGTGCTCGCGGCGCTGATCCAGCGCACGCGCACGGGCAAGGGGGCGGCGCTCGAGGTGGCGCAGGCGGACACCGCGCTCGTCCAGCTCGGCGCTCAACTCGTGACCGAATCGCTGCGCCCCGGCACCGTCTCCGCACCCGGCAACTCCGATGCCTTCGCGGCGCCCTCCGGAGTCTTCGCCTGTGCAGGTGACGACGAATGGTGCGTCGTGTCGGTGAGAGACGACGACGACTGGGCTCGATTGTGCGCCGCGATCGGCAGGCCCGAACTGGCGGATGCTCCGGCGTTCCGCACACGGGCCGAGCGGATCAGGAACCGAGTCGACGTCGACGACGTTCTCGAGGAATGGTTGCGGACGCGGTCTCCCGCGCAGGCCGTCGCGGAGCTGCAGTCGGCGGGCGTTCCGGCCGGGATGATGCTTCGCCTTCCCGAACTGCTCACCGATCCGCACCTGGCGGCCAGGGCGGCCTACACTGCCACGCACCACGACCTGCTCCCCAAGGCGTTGCCCACCGCGGCCCGCGTCGCGCGATTCTCGACCATCCCCGATCCGCCGCTGCGGCAGGCACCGGTTGCCGGGCAGCACACCCGCGAGATCTGTGAGGAGCTGCTGGGCATGACGCCCGACGAGGTGGATCATCTTGTGGCGGAAGGAATCCTGCAACCGCCCGCCGCCGCTCGGCGGCTGATCGGGGTGGCAGCATCTACCGCGACTGCTGCGAGGTGACAAGACCCGCACAGTTCATTTCGGATCCTGCCGGTGTCAACGTGAACCAGGCGATGCAGAATTGTCCGGAATCCGTTGAGCTGCTACATGATCGAGATCATTGACCAGGGTTCGGGTCGATATCGAAAGACTCGAGGGTAAAGCGTAGACAAACCTAATGGGTATTGGTTAACGTGGCATCCGTCACAACCATTCTCGAACTCTTCGAGACCGCACGACACGGAGTGTGTGCATGACAACCAGCCCATCCACCACCGCAGACGGTACAACTACGGCCGGTGCCAACTCGGCGGGCGACTCTAAACGAGCCAGCCGCGCCGCCTTCGTCGGAACTCTGCTCGAATACTACGACTTCAGCCTCTACGCCTCGGCCGCGTCGGTGGTATTCGGGAGCGTGTTCTTCTCCGGTGCGAGCCCGTTCCTCGCCACGCTGCAGGCGGTCGGGACATTCGCCGTCGGCTTCCTCGTCCGGCCGATCGGCGGCGTCATCCTCGGCAGCCTCGGTGACCGGATCGGGCGGAAAAAGATTCTCGTCTTCACCCTCGTCATGATGGGGGCCGCGACGATGCTCGTGGGCCTGCTGCCCGGCTACGAGCAGATCGGCTGGCTGGCACCGGCGTTCCTCGTGCTGCTGCGGATCCTTCAGGGCATCGGCGCCAGCGCCGAGTACGGAGGCGCCACGCTGGTGGCGGTGGAGTTCGCGCCGCAGCGTCGACGGGGACTTCTCGGATCGTTGCCAGGCGCGGGAGCGTCCATCGGTGGCGTCCTCGGCACCAGCGCCCTGTTGGGGGTGTCGGCTGCGCTCCCCGAAGAAGCGTTCATGTCGTGGGGGTGGCGCCTGCCCTTCCTGCTCGGCGGGCTGATTCTGCTGTATGGTCTGTCGCTGCGCGCCCGGCTGCCCGAGACCCCGGCATTCCGCCACATCGAGGAGTCGAACGGCAAGACCACCTCGCCCGTGCTCGACGTCATCCGCAGGCAACCCCGCGCCATCCTGTCCGTACTCGTGATGGTGTTCGGGCAGGCCGGGCTCGGCTACTTCTATCTCGTCTTCATGCTGACGTTCGGCAAGAACCAACTGGGCATGGGGCAGACTGACATCCTGGTCGGCCTGGTGCTCGCGCAACTCGCTTGTGCGGCATTCATTCCCGTTTTCGGGATGCTGTCCGACCGGGTGGGCAGGCGACCGGTCATCATCTCGGGTTTCGTGTTCTCCGCGCTCCTCGCGTTCCCGGCGTTCTGGTTGGTGGGGAACGCCAATGGCTCTGCCGCGTTCTGGCTGGTTCTGGTCCTCGGGAACGGTGTCGGTGTCGCGGCCATCTTCGGTCCGATGGGGGCGTACGTCACCGAACTCTTCGAGACCCGTCATGCCTTCAGCGGCCTGGGGCTGGGTCGTGAACTCGGGAACGCTCTCGGCGCCGCGCTCGTGCCGGTCCTCGCGGTGCAACTCGCGTTCAACGACGGCGGCAGCACCGCGGCGCTGAGCATTCTGCTGGTGGGGATTTCGGTGGCTGGTGTCGCCGCCGCATGGTTCTCGGTGTCGCGGGCGCACCGGGCACGCGACGGCGCGGAGCAGAACGATGCGTCCGAAGCTCTGAACTAGGGCGTGTCTCCCAATGATTTGGGGTGTCGTGCGGCAACATGTTTGCTGTGACAGAGGTGATGGATCGATATCAGGTGTTGACCGAGAAGC